>JBDUAU010000272.1:0-12518 GCA_040004485.1 Saprospiraceae bacterium | reverse complement strand
TTATTGGTCTTGGTTCAAGATTGAAATGGCCTGATGATAATTTTGTTTCCAACACAACACTTAATCTGGAATACCTGAATCTTGTAGATTATTCAACAGGCGATTTCAGGGATATGAATGGAAGTGTAATATCAAATGGTTTTTTCAATAATTTTTCTATTTCACAGACGATTGCACGCTCGACGATCAATGAACCCACATTTCCAAGATCGGGCTCTTCTATCAGTTTAACATTGCAGGCGACTTTGCCTTATACTACCTTGTTCGGAAGGAATTTTAATCCGTCAGATCCGCAATCTAAATACCGTTTTGTAGAATATCACAAATGGCGCCTTGATGCTGAATGGTTCACACCTATAGTAGGTAAACTGGTACTCAAGACCGCTGCTAAAATGGGATACCTCGGATTTTATAACAAACAAATCGGAGCACCACCATTCGAGCGCTTTGAAGTAGGAGGTGATGGTCTGAGCAATCAACAGTTTGGTATCACAGGGAAAGATATATTATCCATGCGAGGATATGAAGTAGATGACATCCCTGCGAATGCGTCAGGAGGTGCTACTGTATTCAATAAATTCACTGCAGAAATCCGTTATCCGCTTTCACTCAATCCGAGTTCGACTGTATTCGGTCTGCTATTTCTCGAAGGAGGAAATGCATGGAAAACATTTGATGAGTATAATCCTTTCGACCTGAAACGAAGTGCAGGTGTCGGTGTCCGTGCATATCTGCCGATGTTTGGATTGCTTGGTTTTGATTTTGGATATGGATGGGACAATCAGAAAAAGATCGATGCAGGTGCGAAGTGGACAGAGTTTGGCAATTTTAATATTATCCTTGGATTTGAACCAGATTAATGATCAGGATCTTTATTCTTTATATCGCATCAGCGTTACTCTTATGTTCAGCAGAGTCTTGCGCATCGCTTTCTAAAAGTCAATTCGCTGCCGATACTCCTTCACCACCTGATTATTCACTAATAAAAAATTGGGCGGCACTACCTTCTATTGTGGATAGTGCTGATGTAGTTCCGATCGCCAGTTGGAATGATCAACAGTCTACTGCACAGGCCGATGTTTTTTTTATTCATCCGACTACCTACACAGGTAAAGTAAAAAAGCATCAATGGAATGCGGATGTAGCCGATAAAAAATTAAATCTGGCCACCGACAAATCTACCATCAGGTACCAGGCGAGTATATTCAACGCTGCTGGGAAAATCTATGCTCCCAGATACAGACAAGCTAACCTGAAAGTGTTCTATGCGCTGGACAAATCTCCTGAATTAAAAAGTACATTGGATCTTGCCTATGCAGATGTAAAGTCTGCATTTCAATATTATATCGATCATTACAATGAGGGCCGGCCTTTTATTATAGCGTCACATAGCCAGGGTTCATTACATGCGAGCAGGCTGATCAGGGAGTTGATCGATGGTACGCCATTGCAGGATAAATTGATTGTAGCCTATATGCCGGGATGGCCATTGAAGAATGATGAATTCATATCTGTGAAACCTTGTAAATATCCGGATGACACCGGTTGCTTTTGTTCATGGCGAACTTTCAGAGAAGGATATATTCCTCCGAAAATACATTACCCTGATCAGAATATTGTAGTGACAAATCCGGTGACATGGAGTTGTGATCAACCCGGTTGTTCTCAGGATCTTCAGATAGGAGGCGTGCTGCGCAATGTCCATGTGCTGATGCCGAAACTTGTACACACCGAAATCCATGAAGATCTTTTGTGGGTCAACAAGCCTGTTTTCCCGGGAAGCATTTTATTCACCAGGAAAAATTATCATATTGCTGATTATAATCTTTTCTATGGAGATGTCAGGAAGAATGCACAGGATCGTGTCCGTGTTTACCTAAGCAGGCATTGAGATGATGGATATCTACAATCAGAGGTCGCGTTGGAAGATCTACCTTGGTCTTGCCGGGATATGCATTCTTTTTATTTCGCTTTATTATACTAATTACCTGGCGCAGCGGCTTCGCGAAGGAGAGCGCAATAAAGCATCTCTTCTCTTTTATGCATATGATGCCATTAACCAGGCAAACGATCCGCAGGCACAGGACCTTGAAGTAGACCTCTCATTGCCACTCAGTATTATTGAATCCAATAAGGATATCCCGATCATGTGGGTAGACCAGAATAACACAGTGCTTTATGGGCGCAACTTTGGACTTGGTCTTGATTCGAATGAAGTGTTTTTACAACAACGACTGATTCATTTACAAAAAAAAGGACCTAAACCTATTGAGATTTCTGGCGAAAAGCAATTTCTTTATTATCAGAATTCTCGTGTTCTTGAGTTACTCACCTATTTTCCATATTTGCAATTATTATTATTAGCTGCATTTATTTTTGTTGGATACATAAGTATAAATAATGCGAGACGCGCAGAACAGAATCGTGTATGGGTGGGCATGGCGAAGGAAACAGCGCATCAGTTAGGTACACCGATCAGTGCTATCATCGGATGGATCGAACATTTGAGGGAATCCCATTATCGCCGACCGGACGAACTCGAGGTCCTGGATGAAATGCAGAATGATGTAGCGAGGCTTGATCTTATCGCAGATCGGTTTAGTAAGATAGGATCAGCACCTGCTTTGGATCCTGTCAATGTCTACTCGCAGATGAGGGAGATTACGAATTATATCCGCCGTCGTGCCTCACGCAAAATCGTATTTGAAGAACCCCCTGAGAATTCAACTCCATTGATGATCAATATCAATCCTCCTCTTTTTAACTGGGTGATAGAGAATATCATGCGCAATGCACTTGATGCGATGGAAGAAGGCACCGGAACCATAAAATGGGAAGTGCATGATCATGCACATGATATCGAAATCAATATTTCAGATACTGGCAAAGGGATACCTCCATCAAAATTGAAAACCATCTTTGAACCCGGCTTTACGACGAAAGCGAGAGGCTGGGGACTAGGGCTTAGTCTTGCACAGCGCATTATTGAAAATTATCACAAAGGAAGAATCCATGTCAAGCATTCAAAGCTTGGGGAAGGGACGATGTTCGCGATACATCTTCCGAAAAGGCATTTGGCATAGGGCATAGAGCATAGGGCATAGAGCATAGGGCATAGAGCATAGAGAAAATATTATGCTACCGTTATAGAGAGTTAGAATATGCCTGAATTCGTTTGCTTAAAACATCAAGTCTTTCAAATATTTCGTTTTTTAATACCAGACTTACGTGTGATTCATTATACAATATCACCATGATGTTTGCTCCTTCATAGCATTCTCGTTTCGCATATCGTAACAACTGCTTTTCTACCCCGACCATATTAGTTCCTGTACTTTCTGCAATATTATTAGGAATACTCATTCCTACCCCTCTGAGTTGGTCTGCGAATCTCCAGAGTTTCTTCTCTTCCTTCTGATTGGCTATTTGGAAAAAAATAGAAGCCAGTCTGATAGCCTCTTTCCATATTTCTAAGTCTTCGAATCTGAATTTTGCCATTTTTATATAGTTTTATTTAAATCATGGACTATTTATATAGGATCAATAGTTAATGTCTTGAGAGGGACAAAATGTGACCGCTTTAGGCAAGGTATTTTAATAAAATTTCGTGATCAGATTTTTGCTCTTTGCCCTATGCCCTATGCTCTATGCCTTTTACCTTTGCAGCGGCAATAAAACTCAACATGAATTCTCAACTCACTATTTTTCTTCAGCACCTCTCGCTGGATCCTGAAAAAATTCATTACATGCTGACGCCTGCGGAGCTGATTGAAGCTACGATTCAGAAAAGACAGGGTGTATTGAATGATACAGGTGCTCTTTGCATTGACACCGGAAAATTTACCGGCCGGTCGCCAAAAGATCGCTACATCGTCAAAGATGATATCACTCGTGAGACAGTGGACTGGGGCCTGGTCAACAAGTCCTTTGATGAGGATCAATATGAATTGCTCAAAAAGGACATCCTTGATTATGTCCGGCATCATGAAATCTTTATCCATGATGGATATGTATGTTCAGATGACATCTACAGGTTGAATGTGAGAGTGTTGGCAGAATATCCCTGGAGTGCTTTGTTTGCCAATAATATGTTTCTGCGCCTGACAGGTCCGGAGATCGAAAGTTATGCACCGGAGTGGACTGTGGTGTGTGCCCCAGGATTTAAGGCAGATCCTGCAAAACATGGTACACGACAGGGTAATTTTGCTGTCATCAATTTTACAGATCGGGCTATACTGATCGGGGGTACGGGGTATACCGGTGAAATCAAAAAAGGAATATTCAGTGTCCTCAATTATATACTGCCTCAAAACGAAAATACGCTTTCGATGCATTGCT
The DNA here is from genome assembly GCA_040004485.1 of Saprospiraceae bacterium. Lineage (GTDB taxonomy): Bacteria > Bacteroidota > Bacteroidia > Chitinophagales > Saprospiraceae > Opimibacter. The sequence continues at coordinate 8,180 of JBDUAU010000272.1, read as the reverse complement.
CAGCTAATGTGGGTAAACAAGGTGACACTGCTGTTTTCTTTGGCCTTTCCGGAACGGGCAAGACAACATTAAGTGCAGATCCGCAGCGCTATCTCATAGGTGATGATGAACATGGATGGTCAGAAGAAGGCATTTTCAATTTTGAAGGAGGATGTTATGCCAAATGTGTTGATCTGACGGAAGAAAAGGAGCCTGATATTTTCAGGGCGATCAAGCATGGTGCCCTTTTGGAAAACATTCGTTTTTATCCTGAATCCCGCACGGTCAATTACGCTGATATCACTGTTACTGAAAATACGAGAGTTTCTTATCCTCTTTATCATATTCAAAATGTGATGCCCGGTTCTGTGTCAGGACATCCACGTAATATTTTCTTTCTCACTGCAGATGCTTTCGGAACGTTGCCTCCGATCAGCAAGTTGACACCTGCACAGGCGATGTATCATTTTATTTCAGGCTATACAGCTAAGGTTGCCGGAACTGAAGCGGGAGTGACAGAACCACAGGCAACTTTTTCAGCATGTTTTGGCGCTCCTTTTTTCCCTTTACATCCCACCAAATATGCCTCCATGCTTGGTGAATTAATGCGAAAGTATAAAGTCAATGTATGGCTGGTCAATACAGGTTGGTCAGGTGGACCATACGGTGTAGGCAGCAGAATAAAACTCTCCAATACAAGAGCGATGATCACAGCAGCACTTGAAGGGAATCTTAATCATGTCCGCTACAAAACGCATGAAATATTTAACCTGGCGATGCCGATGTCATGCCCCGGCTTAAGTGATCAGAATATTCTGAACCCTTTACAAACATGGAAAGATGCTGAAGCCTACAGGACAAAAGCTATTTCACTTGCACAGTCCTTTCATCGTAATTTTTATAAATATGCCTCTCATGCTTCTGATGAAATATTATCAGGAGGTCCTCAGAAATTTGGGGAGATCGATATGAGTGGTGCTGCTGGTGAGGATATACCCGGATAGTGCCCCCAAAGCGAAACGATTGTGAATTACATTTTCACGAGACACCTTAATTGATTTCCCACTTTTATCCAATAAAGGTTTGATGGAAAGGATGATATATTAATTTCTATTCCATCTTTTCCATGGAGTGGATAATCTGATAATAAGCGCCCATTAAGATCCATTAACTGAATTTTCTTATCCTGATCAATAGGATTTTTGAACGAAAGATGAATCCTGTCATTTGACGGATTAGGATAAATATCAAATGTATTTTCCTCCGGAGATAAATCTGCTACCGCAGTTGAAGAGGTCGGAATATATTTCACGGTGAGTTGTCCGAACAGATCCGTCGTTTCACTTCCTGACCCGCCAAATATTTCTCCGACTGCATAGAACGTGTTGATACCTGCGTTGATATTGTATACGCGCGTGTGCGAAAATGAATAGCGATTCTGATCATTATCCAGCGCCTGGAGAGTGACGCTACCATCTGCTGCTGTCCAATCACCATTATTACTTGCAGCAAGGACGATATCGTATCCTTCATTGGCCGTTAAATATCCATCAAGGACAACCATCACCTTACCCGCCTCAGGTGCAGTCAGTGAAAGGGAAGTCAAAGTGGTGGAGTTGCCATTTAAATCAATATTTGGAAGAGTGAAACCACTGGATAATATTTTTTCAGGACCAGTAGTCGGATAAAACTCCACAAGAAGGTTGCCATAAACCCAAATCATGCCTGTACCGCCTGTTTCTCCATATTGTTGGGCTACTGCATAATATGTATAGTCGCCGGCTGATGGTACATTGTACACCCGTGTGTGCGAAAATGAATTTTCATCCACATCACCTTCGTTGACGGCTTCAACAGCCACATTGCCATCATTGAAAGACCAGTTCATCGTATTACTTGCCGCGAGAACGATGCGGTCACCCGGAGCACTGGATATCCATCCATCAAACCGGAGCACAATTTTTCCTTCAGCATTTGCATGAATAGTTTGTTGACCCACCACAGCAGTATTCGTCACATCACCATTGAAAATAAAACCCAGGGATTTTACAGTTGAGGGACCTCCATCAGGAAAATATTCTACAGTGAGTGTTCCATAGATCGAGGCAATTCCACTACCATCCGTTTCAGCATAATTTTGGGCTAATGCTGAATACGTGTGTGCTCCTGCTGTGGCCGGATAGACACGAGTATGCGAAAATGGCCTTCCGAAACCGGGCTTAGAAGTCTCAACCGAGACATTGCCATCGTTCGTCTGCCAGTCTCCGCTATTGCTGGCGGCCAGTACAATCAAGTCACCGACGGAAGCATAGCATTCACCATCAAAATGAACGACTACATAGCCACCGGAGGGAAATGTAGCATTGATCGAACCAAGTACGATTACGCCCCCACGAAGGCTAAGTGCCGGTTGGTTGATCGATTGGGAATAAATATCAGTTTGGGCACGAAGGGTAAATGATAAAAAAGGGAGCATGAAAATAGAAAGGAAGTAAATTTTTTTCATGACGAAGGTTTTAAGCTATGTATGGAAACAACGAAAATGAGGCTGAGGTTTTGAAATTGAATACATTACAGTTATTTGGAAAATAGTTGGAAGTCAGACTGCCCGGACATATAGATATTGAATTAATAGATTTTGCCCGGTCGGTTTCTTACTGAAGAAAAGTGATTCCGAAAGTATTTACCTTGCAGGCTCAAAATATTTCAATGAAAATACTGCTCAATTCTCGTTTATCTCAATTCTCTTTCTACTGTCTGGTTGCATCCTTGATGATATGCCTGATGGTTTCATGTCAGAAATCTGTCAGGTCAGGCGATTCAAAATCTTCCAATTGCAAATTCGTTGCAGGTTTAGCAGAAGGAAGGGACAACAGAGAAGCCGATTTCAAAGATCAGATCGCAGCCTTCAATCAAAACTATATGCTTTATCAGAAGGGAGAAATGTCCGCAACGCAAAGTGATAATCCATATCACCAGACACCTTACCATTTATCTGTTGATCCGATTGACAGACCGAATGATATGCTGGATTCTTTAAATCGCCTCGGACATAAAGTCGGATTGATGATTGGTTTTGGAAAACCAGTTCCCACAGAGAATATTGTGACGTTGTATCTCATTCTATTGAAAGAAGAATTAACTCAGATAGACAGCCAGAATTGCAAAGTATCTTTTCAGGTGGAAAAAGCAGACAGCACAGCACTTTATTATTCGTATAACACAAGGAGTGACCTCTGGTCGCCCATAGATAAATCAATAATTGATAAATGGGTTTCAAATCTATATGATGAGGATCCTGCTCATGCTCCGGTTTTCAAGGGTTTTTATGTACATCATCCAACCGGAAAAAACATTTACATGGATGATTATTTTTATGTAGGACTAAAACACGGCACATCAAAAGATACATTGAATGTTTTCAGTTTAAACAGACCATTTAAAGAATCAGGAAAAGATATTCAGTTTACCTATACCCGTTTTCATAGCTCATCCGGTCATCCGTCAACCTCGACATCATTCGTTTCAGGAGATACCATAAATATAATCAGAGCCTGTCCACCATATTGTGCACAATAAGTGAACAAGCCCCGATTTGAATTTATTTTTTGTCCTGTTATACTTAAGCCCATTTTACTTTTCTGGTCAGATACATCACCAATGCAATGATGACGAATAATGCTATGCTTCCGGCAAGCAAGGCAAAGTCTTCCAGTTGGAGAATGATGTAGATAAAACCAAATAACAAGATCAACAATCCACCGACAAGAGTTGCATATCGTTTTTCAGAAAAAATACTTCTACTGTAGAGTGTAATCAACAGTATCGTAGCTAACGAAGCAACAACATATGCCGGATCAAAACCCAGATGTTCTGATAAGGAAAGAAGCAATATGAAAAAGATTACTAACGCCGCTCCTACAAGGCCATATTGAAGTGGATGTACCTTCTGTTTTTTCAGCACCTCACAAAAGAAATAAACGGCAAAGGTGAGCGTGATGAGCAGAAATGCATATTTAACTGTCCGCTCGTTTTTCGTGTAATGATCAACTGTATCAAATAGTTCAACACCAAACACCGGCGTTTTAGCCGCCGATGTATCATATCCATTTGGATCATTGTATCTGTATGTACTTACATTCTGAAAGGACTGTGGATTGACATCTGTCCATTGCTGTGTGATCTGCCGGTTGATATCGAGGATCGTCCAGCTGGCTTCGAATCCTTTATCGCTGATCGTGCTTGTATCCGGCAGAAACTGGCCTTCAAATTTGGGTGATGGCCATGAAGAAGACATTCTGACTTTATTATTACCGGCTACCGGAGAAAAATAAATTCCCTGACTTCCCTTAAGATTGAGCGTGATGTTAAAATCCACTTTTTCATTTTTGACTATACGTTCCGGCAGATGACACATCAACCCATTCGAAAGATTGATACCTGCAGGTGCCGCCGCTGTCATCGGAATAATTGTGTCGCCCATTTCAAAATTAACCTGAGTACTGATGCCGGATAAATCAGTTACAGCCAAATGCACAGTAGCCTTATCCCACATGATTTTGTCAGCAGCAATATTTAAGGCCGTCAGATCCGGATGATTAAAACTCCCTTTGATGTCCAGTTTGCTTTCATACAGAATGACTTTGAAAATGCTTCGCTTCTTGATCAACGGCGTAATCGTGCCATTGGTCACTAGGCTATGTGGGAAGTAATATAATTTGTGTTCATGCCACTCAGAAGGTTGTTTGTTTGAAAATTTTATTTCTTCCAGATAAGGAATTTCAATATAAGGTCCCGTCACCGTTTGAAGTTGCCCCCACTTGCTGCTGACTTCATTGATGACCTGTCTTTTTCTTGACGAACGTTCCTGTACCAATGATGTGATCATCATGCTGGGGATCATCAGGACGAGGATGAGAAATCCGATGATGATGACTTTCACCAGTGGATTGTCAGTCCATTTTTTTATTTCTGTCTCAGTGTTTGTTGTCGTTTCCATAAATAAAAATTGATAGATTTTAGATTAAGTCCCTGGTTTCTGTGCTGCGTCGCACTGAACTGGAGGAGCAAAAATGGTTGAGTATGTCGAAGTGTAGCACATGGTTCTGAAATGCAAGTCGAAGCATAGGGGAAAGAAAGTCAAAAGGAGTTTATTATTTAAACCGGATTAATTTTTCAAGAGCGGTGATATGTGTTTCAAAAGCTTTACGACCTGGTTTTGTGATTTTATATCTGGTCATTGGTTTACGTCCCACGAATGTTTTTTGAACAATGATATAAGCCGCTGCTTCCAGTCCTTTTAAATGTGAAGCCAGATTCCCATCTGTGACATCCATCAGCGTTTTGAGCGTATTGAAATCTATAGATTCATTGACAGACAGAGCAGCCATGATCCCCAGTCGTATGCGGTTGTCAAATGTTTTATCCAATGCCCCTATCAGGTCCTTCATTACGGATGCTTTTTGAATTCATTCATATGATAATTGTTTTTATAATCCAGCTTCGAACGAGTCTCCTTTAGCGGATTTAGGGGCAAATTGCATCACGCCATAAACGATATGAGCAAACCCAAAACCAATCGCTAATGCAGGAATTCCCCATCCATTTACTCCCGCAGGAAGGCTCAATGCTATTTCGATCAGGCCTAACCAGAAAATACTTTTCAATGTGAACTGTGATACCTGGATCAAAGCCAATCCATAAAAGGAAAGTAAAATAGGGGCGATCAGACTCCATTGTTCCCGATCGGTCACCCATGCTGCAATGATGGCTCCGGCTACGAGGGGAATACAAAAATGAAGAAGCATATTCCGTATGGCAGGAGTCCATGTAGCCTGGTTTTCCATGCGGGCTTTTCGCATACACATGTACCATGAACTGAATACAGAAAGAGCAAGGACACCAAATGCAATTAAACCCAGCCGGTTCATCAGCTGTATTTCTCCGTGTATTCCATCTTCATACATGCCGTTAGATGTTGAGGTCTGAATAAATCTTACCGCCAGTGCTAATCCTGCCAGCGCAAAAATGCCGGGCAGGATGCCGGCCCAACCGCTCAGGGAAATGAAGCGGGATGAACGTTCCATCATCGACCGGATGTGCGCGAGATCTTCAGAATATTGATTTTTATTCATAATGCAAAGTACTTTGAAATGCAAAGTAAATGATTTTAAATCGATTTTGCAACAGGAAACTGATTTAATTTTTAAAACGCTGTAAAAAGGATGCTAAGAATTTGATTCCACCGGCATAAATCTTCGAAATCAAACAGGAATATTGCCATGAAAACAGCCTTTATTCTCTTCTTTAGCCTGCTGGCTACCTATAGCTTTTCACAGATCACCTCCATCTGGAAAGGAAAAACACCCGGTCATGAATTCGATTGGAATTGGCCTGGCAACTGGAGTACTAACCGTCTGCCTGATGATTTTACAGACGTTTTCATCCCAATAGACAATACCCTCACGCGCAATTACCCGATCATCAAGACCCACGGAGTTGAGATTAATTCACTCAACATGCACATTGATGCCAGCATCACCATCCTTAAAGGTATATTATCCATACTGGATTCGGCAAAGAGCAATTACCGGAAAAATCAAATAATAGGTAAAGTGAAATTTGAAAAACGCAACGAAAATAGTTTTCCGGGAGACGAATTGACCACCATCAAATCGAACAAGTTCTGACCATGACAAGTATTTACATATCAGACACTCACGACAGGAGAATAAACAATTATATTTTATTACTTTTCACTAAATTCTCCTTCATGCCGGACAGCACCCCCGGATTAAGGAAGACTAATGACTCACAGCCATGAGGGCGGAAGCAACAATAAGTCTCTCCTCCCGGCACTCAGGGTTGTACGTAATGGAGAAAGAAAATAAAACAACTGCCGACACCCTGCTACATTCCCTGTCCGGGGGTAATATGGCTGTATTGGATCAGCTCTATGATGATCACAGAGATGATTTTATCCGGTGGGCAGGCCAACGTTTCCATATCCAAAACCGTGATGATCTGATCGATGCCTGGCATGACACGATGATCATGTTCTATGAGAATGTCCGTGATAAAAAACTTACACATCTGACCTGTGAAGTGAAGACCTATTTGTTCACGATAGGGTATCGGCGATTACTGAAAATGCATAATAAAGCAAAACAAACTGACCTGATCGAAGAATTTGATGCTAATATTAATATAGATGAAAGTATTAATGTGTATGAATCCGAAGAAGTGAACGAGAAACAACAGACCATATTGAAAGAAGCCGTAATGGAATTGCCGGATAAAAGCCGTCAAATCCTTGTCATGAGATTTATGGAAGGTAAATCTGTTCCTGAGATCATGAGAGCATTGGGGTATACAAGTGAAAATGCGGTAAGTGTGACATTATCGCGGGGCTTGAAAAGGCTGAAAGAAATAATCAGTGAACGCATGGATGCAGAAAACATATGGAACAAATAGACCAAACCCTTATCGAACAATACCTCGCTAACGAGCTGACGCTTACGGAAAGAAACGAAGTGGAACGTCGTGCAAAGGATGACACTCAGTTCAGGAAAGATTTCACAGCATATAAGCTGTCTCTTGAAGCGATTAAGCTTTCCGAACGGGAAGAATTAAAAAACAGGTTCAGGCAGCGGGATAAAATGCTTGACAAGAAAAATAATATCCAACATGGGGGAAAGAGAGTCTCTTTTTGGTTGCTGGCAGTTGCAGCGGCTGTTTCCGTGATGGTGGCCTGGTATTTTATATATGCCCCTGAACAAAGGACAATTGATCAGGCAAATAATGATACAAAAGATTCGACCCTGTTTGTTAACAATCCGCCAGTGATGGATACATTGAAAGCAAACAAACCGGTACAGCCTAAAAATCCTTCCAGGCCTAAGTCCGTAAAACCAACGCAACAAATCTTTGCCGAAAATTATGAACCGTACAAAGATGAATCCATGGATATTGCCTCCAGGTCAGATGAGGAGGATTTAACACCTACTGATAAACTACTGATAAATTATTGGGAGGGGAATTATAAGGAAGCTCAGGTGGCTTTCAATAACATGACTCCGAAAGACAAACAGAATGATAATTACCGATTTATATATGCGAATGTATTGATGTCATTAAACAAGACCAATGAAGCCGGTCTCATATTGACAGGCGTGCAGCAAAACCATAAATCGATGTATGCA
>JBDUAU010000243.1:0-3709 GCA_040004485.1 Saprospiraceae bacterium | reverse complement strand
GTTTTAAGTCAATAGTTTTTTCCAGAAATTGATCAGATAATCTGGCTGTTCCTTCCACTTCGATGGTATCAAGGGTGATCTTCAATCCCGGATTAAAATGAATTTCAGCCTTTAAAGAGTCATCCTGAAGACCCAATACCTCTAATCGATAATCAGCAAAAAGATATCCTTCGGATTGTGCGCTTTTAAGAATGTGGCTGACTTCAGATTTCCATGCATCATACGCAACAAGATGCCCTGAAATATCAAGTCCCTGAACCCACTGCGGAGGAAGGAATTCAAGGCCTCTGAATGAAATCTTAGCCCAGTGAATTGGATGTCCGAGATCAATAGATGCATTAATGCTATTTCCTTCGTACTTCCATTCATTAAGATCTGCAAGAAGATATCCTTCGCTGTGCAGGGTTTGGAATAGAGTATTCCTTGCGAGGATCCAGCTTATTGAATCCTGAGCCGGTGGCTGCGTGTGAAGCCATTGGGAGATTATTTTATTTTCGGGTGATGAGAGTTGAAGCGTATAGCGCTGACCATAGACGGGTATAATCTGAAAAAGAGTTATAAGGATCAGGATGTGCTTCATCATTACTGCTCAAATGTAATAACTGGAAGAGGAGAAAGATCTTTGCATTAAAATAAAAAAGGACGCAGATTTATTAAGAAAAGTATGATTTATTAAGATTAATAACATGAGGATACTGATTTACCAAATAGACTCTATTGATGTGAATCGCTATTTTTATAAATCAACCTACATGCGATTCAATATCTAAAGCCCAATATATTCCTTTATCATTACACTTATGGCCGGGATTTATATTCATATTCCATTTTGTAAAAAGGCATGTCATTATTGTGATTTTCATTTTTCAACTTCCTTTCAGAAGAAGGATGAAATGATACAGGCTATCACAAAGGAAATTAATTTACAAGTCGATTATCTCATAGGTCAAGAAGTTTCTACTATCTATTTTGGAGGTGGAACACCTTCTGCAGTTCCTGCTTCAGATATCAAAATGATTATTGATGCTATTGGGCAAAGGTTTAATGTTTCGCGTGTTGTTGAGGTCACATTGGAAACAAATCCGGATGATATTCGTGGTGAAATGCTTGCATCGTGGAAAGAAATTGGGATTAACAGGCTTAGCATAGGCATACAAGCTTTTCAGGAAGAATTATTAAAAGCATGGAACCGGAGTCATACATCTGAACAGGCAAAGGAAGCAATTGCTTTATCTCAAAAAGCCGGATTTCAAAATATTACTGCAGATCTGATTTATGGTGGACAGGGCCTTACAGATGATGATTGGATTCAAAATGTACAAACGCTTATTGATAGTGGAATACCGCATATCTCAAGTTATGCACTTACGATTGAGAAAGGAACTGCTCTGGCGCATCAAATCACAACAGGCAAAGTAAAAGCACCTGATGATGAACAAAGCAACAGGCAATATTCGATATTACAATCTACGCTGAAGCAGAATGGATTTGAACAATATGAAGTCAGTAATTTTTCTTTACCTGGTTTGGAATCGAAACATAATACGAGTTATTGGTCTGGTGCGCATTACCTGGGGATAGGACCTTCTGCACACAGCTTCAATGGAGTTTCGCGACAATGGAATATTTCCAACAACATAAAATACATTCACTCTTTAGATGAAGGCGTCATTCCTTTTGAAAAAGAAATGCTGACAGATGAGCAGCGATATAATGAAATCGTGATGACCGGGCTGAGGACATTAAGGGGAATTGATATGAATAGAGTAAAAGGGATAGGTGAGCGATTTAAAAAATATCTTGATGACTCAATTCACGATTTAAAATTGGAAGAAAAATTAATCAAGAATCAAATTGGGAACTGGATATTAAAACCGGAGTATTATTTTTTTGCGGATGGGATAGCAGCGGAGTTATTTTATTCCCCGGGTTAAAACCCGGGGTTAAGCAACCTGGGGTAAGCGGATTTACTTATCCCCGGGTTAAAACCCGGGGTTAAGCAACCTGGGGTAAGCGGATTTACTTAATATGTCAAGAAGTTTTATGGCAGCTTCTGCGATCACTGTACCTTTTGCCCCCTGCCCCCTAAAGGGGTTAAATAGTTTTACTTAGGATCTCAAGAAGCTTTATCGCTGCATCTGCTATTACAGTACCAGGTCCAAATATGGCTGCAACACCCTGTTGTGTCAGAAGATCATGATCCTGCTCTGGGATGATGCCACCGACTACAACGAGAATATCTTGTCGGCCTAAAGTTTCAAGTGCTTTGATAGTTTCAGGAACGAGGACTTTATGGCCTGCTGCAAGAGATGAAATACCAAGAATATGCACGTCATTTTCAGTGGCCTGATTGGCAGCTTCCTGTGGGGTCTGAGATAATGGACCCATATCTACATCCCAACCCAAATCAGCAAAACTTGTAGCAATGACTTTTGATCCACGGTCGTGACCATCCTGACCCAGTTTAGCGACCATGATACGTGGACGCCGGCCGGCCTGAAGTGCAAATGCATCTGCTGCTGCACGTGCATGTTGAAATGCGTCATTCATACTAAGCTCTTTTGCATACACACCTGATATTAATGTTGGCGATGCAATATACCGACCAAAAACTTTTTCCAGGGCATCGCTTATTTCACCAAGTGTGGCCCGATGTCGCGCAGCAATAACTGCAGATGCAAGAAGATTTCCATTTCCTGTCAACGCAACTTGCGTCAAAGACTCAAGTGATGATTGAACAAGCTGTTGATCACGTGTTTCCTTGACTTTCTTTAATCTCGCCCATTGTGATTCGGTGACAGCTGTATTGTCAACTTCCAATAATGAAAGAGAAGAATCTTCATCAGGAACAAAAATATTGACGCCGATTATTTTTTCTTTGTCCGAATCTATTCTTGCCTGGCGACGGGCTGCAGCTTCTTCAATGCGCATCTTCGGAATATTTGTTTCCATAGCCTTTGCCATTCCACCCAGCTCTTCAACTTCCATGATGTGATTCCACGCTTTGTGGATAAGATCATCCGTCAACGCTTCAATATATTCTGAACCACCATAAGGATCAATCATCTGCGTGACACCTGCTTCTGATTGAAGAAATAATTGTGTTTCCCTCGCGATAGCAGCTGTATGATCCGTGGGTAAAGCAAGAGCTTCATCCATTGCATTGGTATGTAGAGACTGAGTGCCACCGATGACTGCTGACATGGCTTCTATTGTAGTGCGCGCAATATTGTTGTAAGGATCCTGTGCTGTCAGGCTCCAGCCACTTGTCTGACAATGCGTACGCAAGGCCATTGATTTCGGATCCTTTGGATTGAAACGTTTAATAATTTCAGACCAGATCACACGTGCTGCGCGCATCTTCGCCACCTCTGTAAGATGATTCATCCCTATGCCCCAAAAAAAAGAAAGACGAGGTGCGAAATCATCGATATCTAATCCAGCAGCAATACCTGTTCGCACATATTCCCAACCATCAGCAAGTGTGTATGCAAGTTCGAGTTCAGCAGTTGCGCCTGCCTCATGCATGTGGTAACCAGAAATGCTAATTGAATTAAATTTCGGCATATTGGCCGCGAGATATGAAAAAATATCACCCACTATTCGCATTGATGGTTTAGGTGGATAGATGTATGTATTCCTCACCATAAATTCTTTGAGGATATCATTCTGAATCGTTCCGGTAAGATCTGCAAGCGAGACACCTTGT
>JBDUAU010000170.1:0-3723 GCA_040004485.1 Saprospiraceae bacterium | reverse complement strand
TTTGTTTGCATGGTTGAACAGTTTTAACCTGTCAACTTTTTTCAGGACGAAACAGGGATATGAGATTTGGGATATGAGATTTGGGATATGAGATATGAGATATGGGATTTGAGACAAAGAGCCTACTATACATACTCACTGCAGAATCCAGGGGGCAAAAATTTGTACACTGTTATTCTTTCGTCGCTAATTTGCTCTAATTGATATCTGCCCATTCCATAAAAAGAATACGGTCCGCCTCTTCTGCCAATTCCGCCAATTCCGCCGATTCCGCCCGGTTGCTGAGCTGCCGCTCGAGGTTGAGTTAAACCAGGCGGTGCACTGAGCTAGCCGAAGTGTCGAACCATTCCGGATTTAGAGGCAAAACGGGAACATCGCCTTTGAGACAGATCATCAAATAGAAACAGATTTTTATTGAACCCCTTCAGGGTTCCAAAATTTCGATCTCATATTATCCGCGGGTTGAAACCCGCGGTTTAGATCCATTCAGGTTCCATAAGGTAAAACCTATACTATTATTAAGGTTTTAAGAAAATACCTCACCCGGTAAACCATTCACCTCCCTGAATTCGTTAAGGTCTCTACATATCCCCTTATTTTTGGGTTTTACATCTCTGCTATGAAGAAGACGTTATTCTATGTTCTTGCCGTTGTTGTTGCTTTCGGTCTTGGGGTCGCTGCCACCACCGTTCAGCAAAATGGCCGCTATTTTGACATCACCAAAAACCTCGAGATCTTCAGCAATCTCTATAAAGAGCTCAATACCAACTATGTAGACGAGATCGATCCAAACGCCATCATGAAAGTCGGCATCGATGCCATGCTGGCCACCCTGGATCCATTCACCAATTATTTCTCCGAGTCCCAGATCGAAGGCTACCGGTTTAAGAACGAAGAAGGTGAAGCTTCCTCAGGTCTCAGAGTCAAAAAGATAGATACCGATCTGGTGATCACCGGTATCATCGAACAGTCCCCTGCGCATACGGCCGGGCTCAAAGTCGGCGATAAGATCAAAACCATCAACGGCGAATCCACAGATAAAAGAAGTGCTGAAGATGTCATGGATATCATCAGCGGGATCCCCGGAAGTGAGATGACCCTGGATATCGTCCGACCCGGCAAGCCGGAAGAAATCAATGTGAAAATCACCCGCGGCGGACAGGACGGAAAGAATGTCCCTTATTCCGGGATGGTGGATGATAAGATCGGATACATTTCACTGACCACCTTTTCAAGAGATGCCGGCAGGAATGTCGCTAATGCCCTTCGCGATCTGAAGACGACTTCTCCTGATCTCAAAGGCGTCATCCTTGATCTGCGCGGCAATGGCGGTGGACTGCTGCGCGAAGCCATTAATGTGTGCAATGTATTTATCCCTGCCAATGAAACAGTCGTGACGACCCGAAGCAAAGTCGTGGAGGCCGACCAGGAATTCAAGACTCGCAATGAAGTCGTAGATCAAACCATTCCACTCGTCATTCTTATCGATCAGTTTTCTGCTTCTGCTTCTGAAATTGTATCAGGTGTCATGCAGGATCTTGATCGCGGTGTATTGATCGGCCAGCTCTCCTATGGAAAAGGTCTTGTGCAGAATACATTTGATATCGGCTATAACGCGAAAATAAAACTGACCACTTCAAAATATTACATTCCGAGCGGAAGATGTATTCAATCGGTAGTGTATAAAAATGGTGAACGCGTACACATACCCGATGATCAACGCGCAAAATTCAAAACAAGAGCAGGTCGTACCGTACTTGATGGTGGCGGCGTGCAACCTGATGTACCCATGTCTGCCGAACAAAAACCTCTCATCGTTCAAAAATTGCAGGACCAGGATGTCATCTTCAATTATGTGACACAATACTGCATCGGCCGTGACAGCATAGCTCCTCTGGAATCATTCAGGTATACAGATTTCAATAGCTTCACCCAATACATTTCCAAAAACGATTTCACATTCGAAACAAAGACAGATGATCTGATCAAGAATCTCAGGGACGTCTCTAAGGAAGAATCCTACTCCTCCGATGTCACCGGACAGGTAGACAAACTCAAATCCATCGTCGAACAGGAAAAAACAGCTCAGGTCAAATCACACGACAAAGCCATTCTACAAGCCATCGAGCGTGAAATACTGGGCCGGTATTATTTTGAAACCGGTCTGGTGAGACATCAACTAAAGAATGACCCTGAACTGACCGAAGCGATAGCAGTGCTGAAATCTTCAGAGAGATACAGTTCTATACTCAAAGGAAGCTGAGACGAGTAAAAAGTAACGAGTAACGAGTGACGAGTAACGAATGAGTAACGAGTAACGAGTGACGAGTAACGAATGAGTAACGAGTAACGAGTGACGAGTAACGGATAACGAGTGAAGAGTAACGAATGAGTAACGAGTAACGAGTAACGGATAACGAGTGAAGAGTAACGAATGAGGAGTTACGAGTGACGAGTGGATTTGAGATTTGAGACAATCGTGAGGCGTGAGTAATAATTGATTGGTTGTAGAGACGGCGATTTTGTTGCTGAGCTGTCGCACAAGGTTGAGTTTGGCAAGTCGAAGTATCGCGTCCCCTATTTTGCGGCGAAAATCGAAAATCCCTCTAGAGTCCAGCATCTTTTAATCCAGCATCGAAAAATATACCGTTATTCGTTACTCGTTATTCGTTATTCCTAACTCGTTATTCGTTATTCGTTATTTATTTGGTTACTCGTTACTCGTTATTCGTCACTTGTTTCTCGTTATTCGTTATTCATTTCGTTACTCGTTACTCGTTATTCGTCACTTGTTTCTCGTTACTCGTTATTCGTTATTCGTTATTTTTAATTATGTATATACTTCATATAGAGACCTCCACGAAGATTTGTTCGGTCGCGCTTAGCCGGGATGAAGAGCTGGTGGAATGTCTTGAGCGAACTGAGGGAATGAATCATACAGCCCTATTGGCACCCATGATCAGTCAGCTCCTTAAATCAGCTTCTTTAAAGCCGGGTGACCTTGGAGCTATTTCGGTCAGTTCAGGACCCGGGTCTTATACGGGGCTCAGAGTTGGTGGGTCAACAGCCAAAGCCATGGCCTATAGCCTTAATATACCTTTGGTGAGCATTCCTACCCTGGTTTCCTTAGCCTGGGCAGGTTTTCATGGATACCCTGCTGCTGATTATGTGATGCCGATGGTGGATGCCAGACGGAATGAAGTTTATATTTCCTTATTTGATCCGGAAGGGAATGAAATCTTCCCCACCAGCTCCCTGATCCTTGAGCAAGGCAGTTTGAGCTTCATACCCGAAAAGAAAACCGTCGTGTGCTGCGGGGACGGAGCGTTTAAATTAGATGCTCTGGGCCTGAACACGGCCGACATGATTATCAATGTGGATCTAGTGGCCAGTGCCAGGAATCTGATCAGCCCGGCTTTCAGGTTATTATCGGCCAAAATATTCAGTGATCCCATGCATTTTGTCCCTGATTACCTGAAACCGCCCAATATCACCCAGGACCGGAGAGGACAATAAACCCGAAAAAGCTCATCGCACGTATATAAATCGGGCTTTTAAATATGAATAAGCATTTGAATATAATTGATTTATTTGGCATATTTCATTCATAATCAAATCATTATATAATGTTATAAAAAACATGGAATGATTTGTGCATAATGCAATACGAATCCGAATAATCTCGCTCATGATGAAAAAGAAGACTGAAATTGTAAGTTTGAG
>JBDUAU010000664.1:0-3733 GCA_040004485.1 Saprospiraceae bacterium | reverse complement strand
TATTGGCGATGGACTGATCATGAAAGATCAATGTGTTTTCATCATTGACAATGTCGGCGCTCAATGTCCAATTGTGAGACCCTGAGATAACTGCAGGATCAGAGTCAGGATAACCTTCATCTATGATCGCATACTTATGATGAAAAAGACCTGACAGATCATGAATGGCAACATTGACCCCCGCCTGCATCAGTCTCGAGAGAGCTAATGAAGAGGTCCCTGCATCTTCCACAATGAGTCTGACTTCAACACCCTTTTGATGCAAATCTATAATCTCATCCACTAAATCATCTTTGGTGATCAGTAATAATCCGATCAGCACTTGATGATCAGCAGATTTCAACGCATCAATAATGTGACAGTTCGTTTCGTCAGAAGGTGAGAAATAAGATTCAACATTGATGCCATCTATATTGAACAGATGACCGGTGTTGTCTGATTTTTGTTCTCCTTCTTTCGCGCCGGTATTATTTGGTTGCGTGCCCCAAAGTTCATTAAACTCATGCCTGTAATTTAAAGCAAGTGCCTGGTCTTTGATGACATACGCATGATTGGCGTCTGTCGATAATTGAGCAGATGTAAAATTGGTGCTACCTGTCCAAAGCCATGCTTTATCCGCATCATCAGCATCAGCGATGATAAATTTATTGTGCATGATCCCATTTCCGTGTCTGTATAAAACAGGGAAAGGAAGTGTTCCATTCAAAGCTGTGTTTGACGTTGATTCTTCTGCAACATATCTTACAGAAACACCGCGTTGAACAGCCCTTTTGATAGCATCCACAATTGATGTACGAGTATCATTGTACATAGCAATATCCATGGTCGTTGATACCTGATCAATTCTGGCGATGACATCATTTTCAATGATTGAAGAACCTGTTCCTACCGGATGGCTTCCGTCAGAATATGAAGCATCAATTGATTTGTCAAAAAATATCTGTATCGGTATTGAAGTTGCAGAAGGGGTTGAAAAATAAACAACCGGAGAATAAATTGTATCCGTTGATGCAGAGAATTGACCTAACCTGGCTTTGTATAACTGACCATCAATAAGATTATTGAATAATATTGATGTTAGTGTGACTCCTTTTTCCGGAAGCAGTAACTGGTCAAAATTGTTTATCCCATACTCAACCCATGAATTAGGTTCAGGACTTACTTCCCAACTTAATGATGTAGACTGCGCGTTGAATGAAACAAATCCTTTTGGAATGATTTTGCATCCGCCCTGTGTACTAGTCGTTAAAAACTGAGACCATAGCTGAAATTCATTATCAACATTCACCCATATACCAGTAGCTGAAACTGAAGAAGTCGGTATTGAACCTCCTGTCTGACTCATCACTAGCTTAGAAGTATTCCCTCTTGTGTCAAAAATCGTGTACCAGTATGAATCAAATTTTGGTTCGCAACTTGCCACACCCATACATGCCATACTAACACGCATAGATTCAAAAGACGATAGACCGGAATCATTAAGGCGAATCAGTTTTGGTGCAGGCAATGGACGTCCGGACTCAATGATGTGAAATGAATTGACAGGTGTGATTTCCAATTGACCTTTATAAATTGTCAATACTCCAGAGACTTCAATAGAATCACCTTTTTTTATATTGGACAGTGTAGAAGAGTAAATAGATATGCCTGCAGTCTTGTCCTGCATAAACCTGATCTGACCAAATTCAGCGCCGCAAGTGATGGTACCTGTAGTTGTTACAACAGAACCTATCAATGCTAGTCTTGCAGAAGTGATTGTCTGCTGGCCTATGGCACTTGTCACGTGCAGAAATAAAAAACAAGAAAAGACTACTCTTCCGATTAAACTTTTTGTTAGACGCTTAATCACAGGTTAGTCACCTTGACATTGTCAACTCTGAATGTACCCGTCTGACCATTTGGCCCGCTACCCACATATCGAAATCCAATACGCACCGGACCGGGAATACCTATAAGATTGATATCTCCTGATGGAATAAACGTATTGTCTGCTGAAGATGCATTTGCCAATGTTGGGAACAATTGAGTCCAGGTGGCACCGCTAACATCTGTTCCGTTGAAATTGGAAGAGATCCATACCGAGAGACCATCCTGTACATAAAATGCTTTAGCTGTTTCGAAAGTTATTTTCTTAGGTACTGTAGTGGTGATGGCAGGTGTAATTAACCATGATTCCATTTCAGGAGAGGTATCACCAAATGCAGTTGCCTGAGCATAGTGATTATTCATAAATATTTTTCCTTGCCAAAGACGAGTTCCTTTAACAGCTATATTAGACCATTCGGGTGAATCTACATTTGCATTGCTGGCTATGTTATCAAAGCTTTCATCGATCACGACAGTACATCTTTCACCGGTCAGGGACAGATCATTAAGATCGCGAATCGTCAATTGATAATCTGATCCAAAAATTCCGAGCACACCTACGACAGTACCATTTCCAGCAGGTGTAAGATCATTGGCAAAGCTGGCGTAGCTGCTTGACCTGATGATGATTCTTTTTCGGGCGCAATCTTCAAGATTCAGATTTCCAAGTAAAGTGGCTTCTGCATATTTAATACCGACATGTGCTGAGATAAACTGGACATTTTCAAATTTAACCAGCGTGCTCACATCACTCAGGCTTAAAGCGTCAATCGTTTTCACTGCAGGAACTACAGCATTACCATATGTGGCAGAAATAATATACTGGGTAACCAAGGTTGAGGGAATTCTGAGCAATCCACTGGCATCGACACCTGCGCCGAGTTGAGTTAATCCATTATAATCGCCCAACCATAATCCTTTTGCTTTGACATACACTTTCCTTCCTACCGGATATTGAAGCCCGATACCTGTCATGTCAACCCGTATTTCTATACCTCCGGTTGCATCTTCAATCACAAGTTGTTTGAAGAAATTACCTGTTGCATCATCCGAGATGACCAAAGCTCCGAGCACCACATCATCTGTGATTTCTTCATTCTTGCCTAGTACATGTCTGGACTTGAGTTGTGCTATCGTAGTGGTCACCGGTATATTCGGATCAAAACCACCAGCAGGTGGCTGATCGAAATTAAGATCAACACAAGCCATGGGGCTCATCATGAAAAGTGTGATCAACAATAAAAAGGAGATCGGAAACGAGTGTATTGTATTTCTCAACATGAGAGGTATATTTTTCAAATTGAATATTTGGTTTGCCATGATTTATTATGGGTTAGGATATTGTCAATATTAGAATTTCAAGCTGCCCTGAACGAAAAAATTCAGTCCTTGCATGTACGAGTATTTGGTTGGAAATTTATTTGGATTTTTTTCTGCAAAATCATATCGCAGTTGTTCAAATCCATTGTTGATATAATCGGTATTATTCAATAAATTGGTGATGCTGATGTTGAGTCCAAATGAAGATCTGTCATGTGGCCAGTTGACTAGCCATGATTTATTAAATGACAAATTCATAGTCCATGCGGGATTAAGTTTTTCCTGCTTTAAGATTTCAGTCCATTGCGGGCTCTCAGGGGGGACAAGATCGACAGCCTGAACAACGGCGTGATCGCGCTGATCGACGCCGACCTCGCCAAGGAGTCGGCCAAGCTGCAATCTCTGCAGATCCGCCAGCAGCTCGGCACGCAGTCGCTGTCGATCGCCAACCAGGCGCCGCAGAGCCTGCTCAGCCTGTTCAAGTAGCAGCGGCAAGCCTTTCGCAGGCGGCCTGAAAGCCGCCGCCTGCGGCTCCGCACGTCGCGCC
>JBDUAU010000289.1:0-3750 GCA_040004485.1 Saprospiraceae bacterium | reverse complement strand
TCTGTGATCGAGTGATCTGGTGATCAAATGATCTGTGATCGAGTGATCTGGTGATCAGTAAACGTACCATGGTAAATTAGGAAGAAATTTCATTTTTTTTTAATGGCGAAGAATATTTAACTTAGAGAATCCAAACCATTGAAAACATGAAACAGGAAGAGTTTAATGAATTGTTCAGACGGCGTACTAAAAATTTAGCCTTAGCAATTATTAAAACTACTGCTCCTTTAAAATATTCAGATGCTCTTGGTGTAATTCGAAAGCAAGTGATTCGGTCCTCTACTTCTGTAGCCTCCAATTTTAGAGCTGTATGCAGAGCAAGATCTGAAAAAGAAAAATTTTCAAAACTTTGCATAGTCGTTGAAGAAGCGGATGAAACTCCCTTCTGGATTGAAATGCTTGTAGAAGCAGATTTTATCACAAATGAAGAAGTTGCTGATATTACAGAAGAAGCTGATGAAATATTAAAGGTAATGTCCGCTTATAAGAAACGATTAGATGACGATCTATCCAAATATTAGCATTTTACTTCAGCATAGAGATTGATTAGATTGCCCGGACCTATGAACACAATTAGGATTATCACTAATGCATTGATCACTCGATCACCAGATCACTGATCACTGATCACTGATCACTCGATCTTTTACATTTGTGGAAACTGTTTCCTTAATTTCTTGTAATCCGGCTGATCCAGGATCTCCAGCATACTTTTAGCAAATACATTTTTGTGGTTTAGCCTGACTGCACGATCGGCATATTGATAAGAAGCGTTGTAACGTCCAAGTTTATAAAGTGTCTCTGCCAGCTGATAAAGAATTTGATCATTATCCGGGTTGAGCGTATCTGCTTTTTCAAAATTGTAAAGTGCACGGTTGTAATGTGAATTTTCATAAAATATTTTTCCAAGCTTTAGGTAGGCATCAAGATACTTTGGGTTAAGATTTCTTGCGGCTTCCCATCGTTCAATTCCCTTTACTAATTTATTCTTGGCAATTAATGCATTGCCCATTTGGAATTGAGCAGTATCTTCTTTGAAATGTCTATTAATACTTTCTTCATAAGCCACCATTGCACGATCGTAAGCTCCATGACTGATCAGGTAGTTAGCTGAAGTGAATAAGGCTTCATCATCAAGAGATTTAATGAAAGAACCAAAGGAGGCCTCTGAAACTTTTAATGGATTTAGAAGTGGCTTTGAGATCATAAATCCTTCATAATGATCGATGATAAATTGATACGCCAGTGATTTCATTCTTTTATCTGCCTTGAGCATGTTTTGCCTGGAATGAATTTCATTTTTCATAACGACCATACGCCACTCTTTTCCAGCCTTTGTCTCAAGTATGATCGTTTCAAATGAATCCATTTCAAATTTCTTACTCATTTTTCTTAATTGCCCGGGTGTAGCATTGCTGAAATAATAATCATATCTGAGGATGCCTTTTGTATCGAGGGAATCTGATTCAGCTTTTGAAAAAATAGAATCTATTCTTGCTGTGCGAATTTGCTTTTTGGAAAGATGACGGGATTGTGAATAACTATGCATCACAAATCCAATGAAGAAAATCGTCAAAAAATATGACCTGAATAAAATGGAAAGATGATTTAATAAACCTCGTTGTATTATTCCCATATACTTTAGTTGGCTAGGAGCGAGCCTTCAAGTATAAACGCAATCCTTCCTAAGAGTGTTTAAAACAACAAGATATATAATGATTGAATGGTCGTAGAGACGCGATTTATCGCGTCTCCTAACTACAGGGATCCCGATGATCGTGAAACTACGGGCATCCCGATGATCGTGAAACTACAGGGAGCCCAATGATCGTGAAACGCGATTTATGATATCTTTTACATAAACAGGTGGACGGTAATCATGAGACGCGATGGTTCGCGTCTCTACAACCTTTAAATACCACCGTGATATTGTAAATAAAAATAGAGCCAGGCTCCTACACCAGGCTCTACCTATGAAAAAACTATTACCCTTTCTTTTAAATAAAGATCACTCGATTTTAGGAGTGCCTTTGATGACGAACCTCAATCGTGCTTTGTTCGAATCAGGGATGACCTGTTGATTACGAACATAAGTCAGATTATAGACATTCGATATGGAGCCGCTGAATTTTTCAAAGACAGTACCCAGTTCGTCGATGTTATTTGGAAAAGCTGCATTACCACTATTGGCTGCGAGATCTTCAAGTACGGGTTTATCAACTCCACCATTACCCTGCAGGCCTATGGTGAAACTATTGATTCGAACATGATTTGCAGAGTTGTCAAGTTTGTTAAGTAGGAATGCGGGAGTATATTCCGGATCCGAATTATTATCTGTTCCATCTGTAAACACCAGCAAAGCCTTTCCTTCTGCTGTTGCATTGTCAAGAATATCAATACCCATATTGACCGCTTCATACAAAGATGTAAACGGACCCTGCTTAATGCTGGCTATATAATTCTGCAGCGCCACTTTATTATTTGTGGGCGGAAAGCTGTGGATCTCATCTGAGAAATCAATCACACCGATGTGTGCCTCCGGTATCTGCGTCAGTACTTTGGTGATGAAATTGCTCGCATATTGTTTCACTTTATCAAAATCACTACCGAGTGATGCACTGGCGTCCAATACCATCATGACCGTCAGGTCCTGTACCTGTGTATAGTTCATCGTAAACTCGACATCGACTTTCCAGTCATTGATGTCTTCGCGGAATTCATAGGCTGTGATCCCGTCAATCGCGTAGTTGACATTATTGTTGTCAATGATGCGCACATTGTCGATGACTACATTCGTATACTTTGGCGGTACGGTGATGCCTGCAAATGTTTTGCTGAAGTCAATTTTAACTTCAGGCGAGGAATTGACCGCATCGAAAGTGATCTGTGGATTATTACCCTGGGTATTCCAGAAGTCGATGTAAAGTTCGAATTCACGGCTCTTTGGGTTCTTTGGATCCACCCCATTTTTACCACAGGCTCCAAGTGAAAGAACGAGGGTAATCGCTGTTAAAATCCTGAAAATCTTCATCATATATAATTATTTATTTTAATATCAATAAGGGGTTGGATCCATATTTCGTTTCTGCACCTTGCTTTTCCCGGAATCCTGAGTTACTTTTTGATTACCATTATTTTAGACATAAGCCTAATTGGTAATATGAATGAAGAATAAAGCACAATTATCATGCCAGAATAAGATATCAAACGTTAAAAACAGGCTATTTCGCATGTCAGGGTAAACCCCCATTTTCTCCAACTTCACGCACGGTACAGGATCATTTTTATACATTGTCGGACTCTTACCAATATCACTCTCCTCTTTATTGGTTCCTATTGTGTATTAATTTCTCAATTCTGCTTTTTCATACAACGTTTGTTCGATGCAGGCGGGGATTATGTTTTGATCAACATTTGCTATAAGGGACAAGGTGACGGCCCACATTTACCCATTGAGTTTTCATCATCATGAGTGACGCCGAATCCAAATAGCTGATTTCATTTTATTGAAATCTTTCTACATTGGAGGTACATGCTTAGCCTTCAACGTCAGCGAGAGATCTATATTAATGGCTTGGCCGGATGTGTCCCCTTAACCCCGCTTTCTTTTGCCGGGCTTGAACACAGGGCCCGGCAAATTTTATCACCGTCTGCTTTTGCCTACCTGGCAGGCGGAGCAGGAAGAGAGACCACAATAGATAGCAACAGACAAGCACTAGACAAGATCAAAATCCACCCACACATGCTGGG
>JBDUAU010000405.1:0-3753 GCA_040004485.1 Saprospiraceae bacterium | reverse complement strand
GAGCGAACTCGTAAGCACATCGCCTCGCCTGAAAGAAAGTCTGCTTGCAAGAGATTGAATATGTATCTCCGATGGATGGTGAGGCAAGATGACAAAGGAGTTGATTTTGGTTTGTGGAAAAGGATATCTCCATCACAACTTGTCATTCCTTTAGATCTGCATGTTGGAAATGTAGCACGTCAGCTTGGTTTGCTTGATCGAAAAATAAATGACTGGCAGGCTGCGAAAGAATTGACAGACCGCTTAAAGGAATTCGATTCAATGGATCCTGTTAAATATGATTTTGCATTGTTTGGGGCGGGGGTGAACCCGTAGGATTTTATCTGACTGTCTTTTATTGTTTACCGTTGGCAGGCGCAAGGCACTGCCACTGCTTTTTTTGATTTTCCACTGGCAGGCGCAAGGCACTGCCACTGCTATTGATGTTTTCCGCTGTCAAGCTCAAGGCACGCCCACTGCTTTTTTTGATTTTCCACTGGCGGGCGCAAGGCACCGCCACTACTATTTTTGTTTTCCGCTGTCAAGCGCAAGGCACGCCCACTACGATAATTTTACTCTTCTCCGTCATATGTCTTCTTTCCATAAGCAAGATCACCTGCATCTCCTAGGCCGGGTACAATGTAGGATCGTGCTGTCAGTTCTTCGTCTTCATGACCTATCCAGATGTTTGCTTCAGGAAATGCAAGATTGACATATTCAAGGCCGGCACTTGAAGCGATAATAGCGACTATATGAATTTCACGGGGAGAACCATATTCTAACAGAGCATTGATCGATTTGACCATGCTGGCGCCGGTTGCTAACATGGGATCACATATGACCAAAACTTTATTGTCCAATTCAGGAGAAGTAATGTATTCAAGTGAAATTTCAAAAGTTCCATCTTTATGATTGCTACGATAGGCGGAAACAAATGCATTTTCAGCTTTGTCAAAAACCGATAACATACCGTCATGCATGGGAAGGCCTGCACGGAGAATCGTACTCAATACAATGTCATCATTGAGTGTCATGCAGTCTGCTACACCGAGTGGAGTGACAGTCTGAATGGGCTCGTAGCGCAGTTTTTTACTGATCTCATACGCCATGATCTGGCCAAATCGATAGAGGTTTCTACGGAAGAGTACAGGGTCAAGTTGAATGGTTTCATCACGCAGTTGGACAAGGTATTGGCTGGCGATGGATGTTTGAGAAGACAGGTTGTGGATCAATGTAAATGGGTTTGGGACATCTAAAGATAGGAAATGTCAATCTAGCGTGACAATGACAAATAGATAGTGCATCAAAAAATTAGGCAGGACCAATAAAAAAAGTCCCTATCTTCCGATAGTGAAATCCTTGTTTTCGACCGCATTCATCATTTGTTTCTGTTCTGCCGGACTCGACATGCTTTTAGCGCAGACTATTGTTCAGCCGAAACAGCTTGATTATAGTTCTGTCGGTATATTATATAACCAGGAAAAAGTCATAGAGCTCAGGCCACATACAAATGGAGCTGCCGTATCGGTTCAATTTGGTAAAATCGTCACTTTTTATAAGACGCATTATTACCAGTTTGATTTCGGCCTGATCCGCCATCCAAAAGAATACAGGCAGTCCATTACATTTCATTCAGGAAATCCATTTACACGGACATCGAATAGTTTCACTTTCGGAAAGCAGAATAATCTGATGGTCCTGAGAGGTGGAGTAGGTCAGAAAATATATTTTTCGGATAAAGCGAAACGAAAGGGAGTAGCCGTTGGTGTTGACTACGAATTCGGAGCTTCGATCGGTTTGTTGAAACCCTACTATCTGCATTTGTCAAGACTTAAGGATGATGGATTCACTGATTACGTCTCCACGGAAAGATATTCTGAAGATAATGCGGATATATTTCTTGATGATTCGAAGATCATAGGACCTGCTTCTTTTTTCAAAGGGTTTGATAAGATCTCCATCATCCCCGGCCTGCATGCAAGGCTAGGTGCTCACTTTAGCATGGGTGCATTTGATGAATATGTAAAAGCATTTGAAATCGGTGTCATGGTGGATGCTTTCTTACGTCGCGTCCCTATCATGATCATTGAGAATAATACACCTGTATTTATTAATGGGTATTTGTCTTTCCAGATAGGGAAGAGGAATTAACGAATAACGAATAACGAATTTGGGTTGGCTTCGTTAGCTTTGATTATCCTCAATAAATGTATAAATATCTCACCTCTCACATCTCACTATGTTCACAAATCCCATTAAGATCGGACTTAGCTCATCAGCACGCGATGTCAATGCCGGTTGAAAAAGTGTACCGATAAAAAATGGATGTGATGGAACTTCAAATGCCCTGATATCTCCTTCCGGATTTGTTGCCGTCATCTTCATACCATGCGATTCAAGCACCGGGATGTAGATTGGATTGAGTGCATAGTTGCAATGATACTTTCCTGTTAAATTAGTTTTTCCAATCAAGGAAAAAAGATGGGATGTGTCGTGTATTGAAATTTCTTCTTGTTGGCCTACGAGCGAGCAGGTTAATTTTGAAATCATTATTTCTTTGCTATCCGGGTTGGTTTCTTCAGAATCGGCATCAGGCAAACCGCAGACAGTTCTGGCATATTCAATAAGCATGTGTTGAAAACCGCCACAATTTCCAAAAGTGGGGATATTATTTTCTCTTGCATACTTTATGGCATTCAATACATTGTCCATGTCCATGTAAGGAGATCCGGATGCAACCCAAAGACCGGAATACCTATTGAAGTCATTTTCAACTTTAAACTTATCGGTATCCACCCATTCAAATGATACTTCGTTGTGGAAGGCATTTGAAAGATGAATGATGGTTTCATTTACGGCAAGGTGCGTGTGATATTTTGGGTTGAAATCCCCCAGAATGACGATTGTTTTGCGTACTTGTTTTGCCCCTAAATCCCCTGAAGGGACTTGCGAATCGGGTTATTCAATTTTATTTTTTTTCAATTGATTTTTGATTAGTCTCTTTGTATTGGTTGCCTCACTCGTTTTACGTAGCCTTCTTTCTTATTCGCCGCTAATTGCGCTAATTTCCGCAAATTGACTTTCGTTTTGTTAATTGCTTATTGCTTATTGCTTATTGCTTATTGCTTATTGTTTATTGTTTATTGTTGTCCAATTGCAGATTTCTTTTTGTGAACCAATAATACATCGGTACACCTGTCAGGATCAACACCATGCCGAATATTGCTTCACGTGGTTGGGTTACTACTGTGTTTATAAATAGTCCAATGCAGAAGAGTACAACGATAGCTGGAACAAACGGATATCCCCACACTTTGTATGGACGATGTGCATCTGGCATTCTTTTGCGAAGAACGAATACACCATACGCTGTGGCGCCATAATAGATGAATACAGCGAATATGACCATGTCCGTAAGCTGGTCGAAAGAGCCTGAAAAAACAAGGATACATCCCCAGATGCATTGAAGCCATAATGATCTTTCCGGAACCTGCGTCTTATTTAACCTGGCCATTGATTTGAAGAACAATCCTTCTTTTGCCATTGCGTAGTAGGGCCTTGCACTGGCATAGACAGTGGCATGTGTACAACCAAGTGTAGTGATAAGGATCAGAATCGAAATGAAGGCCATCCCTTTGCTTCCCCAAAATATTCTCACCGCTTCTATGGCCGCTATCTGATTGCCTGCAGCATGAATGGCTTTCAATTCCGGAGAAGAAGGACTACCTGCTTTCCCCGCTCGGGAATAAGGAACTGCTGCAAATACCGACTGCC
>JBDUAU010000564.1:0-12693 GCA_040004485.1 Saprospiraceae bacterium | reverse complement strand
GATATCAAGACAACTAATCCCGTCGGTGTGGGAGATCGTGTGACTGTACAGTATGATGCAGGAGAAACAACGAAAGGTTTGATTACGGAAATTTTACCGCGTGCAAATTACATCGTCAGACAATCACCACGGAAGAAACATGACCTGCATCTTTTAGCTGCTAATGTTGATCAGGCGATTCTGGTCACCACGATTGTAAGTCCGATGCTGAAGATTGGTTTTATCGATCGTTTTTTATTGATGACTGAACCACATAATATTCCGGTTGTCATTGTCGTCAACAAAAATGATTTATTCACCGAAGAAGAAGATGAAATATTTGGTGGACTTAAACTACTCTATGAAGATATTGGATATCATGTGATCAGTTGTTCTGCGATCACAGGTGAAGGTCTTGATGAATTGAAATCTATTCTTCAAAATAAAACTTCTCTCGTGGCAGGCCAATCCGGTGTTGGTAAATCAACGCTTATCAATTCGATAGAACCGGGATTAAGTCTTAAGACGGATGAAATCTCTGATTATTCAGGTAAGGGACAGCATACGACTACATTTGCAGAGATGCATCCATTGACGTTTGGTGGTAATATCATTGATACGCCTGGAATTAAGATGTTGTCTTACAATAATCTTGAACCCCTTGATGTAGCACATAATTTCAGAGAGTTTTTTGTTTTATCAAAAAATTGCCGTTTCCCCAATTGTCTGCACAAAGAAGAACCCGGTTGTGCTGTCAAGGCGGCTATCGATGCAGGTCGTGTATCTTCATTGCGATATGACCATTATCTTCAGATCATGTCAGAGATAGAAGATCAGAATTACTGGGAGAGACATAAGGATCTGTAAAGATCGGTGATCAGTGATCAGTGATATGGTGATCGGGCGGTTGCTGAGGTGTAAAACATGGATGAGCGAGTGAAGGTCGAAGCATGATCGGTGATCTGGTGATGTTGTGATGTGGCGATCATTAATACACCGTAGGGGCTATAGGTCGGTAACACCATGCAAGAAAAATCAAACCTTCCCCGTAGGTTCAAAACAAAAAAATGTTGGTTGCGATAAACTGTATGAAAGATTGAGAAATTATGACTGTTATTAATCAGGACAAATTAAAAGTCCCCTTTAGGGGATATAGGGGCAAAAGACGTAAATGGCCTCTCATCACAGCTATCATCATAGGTGGTCTCGCTTTGATTTATTTATTGGGACCTAAAGCGCCAACGCCGGATTTCTCAAAACTGCACCTCTCAACTTTCAATTCTGATCTGCATCTTCTTGAAGACAGCATTAAAACTGCGGAAGCTACTTTCCCTCTGAAACCAGATAATGAAGCGAGAATAATCTGGGAGAAGCCTTATGAAAAAACACCTTACAGCATCGTCTATCTGCATGGCAATGCGGCAAGTCAGGAAGAAGGTGATCCGATTCATGAAGCGATGGCACATCGCTTTGGTTGTAATATGTATCTCTCCCGGTTGTCCGAGCATGGTTTGAAAGGTGATAATCAGTTGCTGGATATCAATGACGAAGAATGGATGCAATCAGCACTTGATGCGATAGAAGTTGGGAAAGCCATTGGGGAGAAAGTGATTGTGTTGTCCTGTTCAACAGGAACCATCTTCGATCTGTACTTATCATCCAGGTATCCTGATCTAGTGGTCGGTCATATCATGATGTCGCCCAATGTGGATATCTATGATCCGCGTTCATCAATGCTTGCAGGTCATTGGGGTTTGCAAATAGCGAGAAAAATCATGGGCTCTGAATATTATGGATGGAAAGCTCCGGGACCTGCGCAGCAATACTGGTATACACATTATCGCATTGAAGAGTTGACAAGATTGAAGGCACTGATCAATGCGACGATGACAGAGTCTGTATTTTCAAAAGTTGATGAGCCGCTATTGATGCTCTATTATTACCAGGATGACGATCATCAGGATAAAACAGTGTCTGTGAAACGAATGAAAGAAATGTTTTCAGAAATCGGCACACCGATGGATCAGAAAAAGGAAATTGCACTTCCAGATGCCGGCACGCATATTATTTGCTCATCTCTATTCAACACGCATCTTGAATCGGTATGGACGCCCATCACATCTTTTATGGAAAACATCATGCATATCGCACCCGTCTACGATACGGATTGGAAACCGTTTTTAGATCAATATTAACTGATGTCCATACTGCATGAATATTATCCGGCCAAGCTTTTACTCTTCGGAGAATATACTGTGCTGAATGGATCGCAGGCATTAGCTGTGCCGTTGAATCAATATCAGGGTAAGTGGGTGAAAGGAATAGTTACAGATCCATCATTGAGTGATGTATTGAACAGATATGTCGCGTGGTTAAAGAATGAGGGTTTAATAAATCAAGACACCGTACAAAGTATCATCTCTGATTTTGAAGACGGCTGGAATTTCGAATCAGCGATTCCGCAGGGATATGGTATCGGTAGTTCCGGTGCATTTGTAGCGGCAATGTATGACCGGTATTTCAAAGCGGATGAAGACATCAATGTCATTCATGCTACAATGGCACGAATGGAATGTTTTTTTCATGGTGCCAGTTCGGGTTTGGATCCATTAATTTCTTATACGCGAAAGGCAGTGTACAAAGATGAGGATGGCCGATATCACCCTGTAGTTGATCCGGGTTGGCCTGAAGGATATAAAATTTATTTACTGGACAGTGGTCTGGGCAGAGAGACAGGTCCTTTAGTGCAACAGTATAAAAATAAATTACTGAATCCTTCGTTTGCAGAAAAAATACAACGGCAATTCATTCCGGTTGTGGAGCATGCCATTCATTTTTACCTGGCAGGTGAAAATAAATTATTGGAAGAATGCATCAGTATCATCAGTCAGTTTCAACGTGAGTATTTCACTGAAATGATTCCTGAGCATATTCAAAAGCGGTGGGATGAATTAGTGAAGAAACCTGGTGTGTATGTTAAATTGTGTGGTGCTGGGGGTGGGGGATATTTTATGGTATTAACTTTGCATTCTCAAAATGATCTATCCTCTCCTGATTTGATCACTTTACGCTGATACTGGAATAAAGCATTTTTAATTTTGAATGAGTAACCCCGGAAATTCAATACTTCAACGCATCACAAAATACTGCGCCGACGCCGAACGCTCCACGCACGATGCCCTTTCAAAACTGATCTCCTGGGGCGTTCCTCCGGATGAAACAGAGATCATCCTTGCAAAACTCCGCACTGAAAAATTTCTCGATGATCAACGTTTTGCAAAAAGTTATGTTACTGAGAAATGGAATCTGGACAAATGGGGGCGACTAAAGATTGAAAATGCTCTTCAACAAAAAAATATTGATCCTGCTATCATTCATGAAACATTATCAATCATTACTGAGGAGGAATATTTGCAGGGACTGAATGAATTGCTTGAGAAAAAATATAAAGAAGTAAAATCAAATAATCCGATGGATGATGCCAGGCGAATCATGATGTTTGCACTGAGCAGAGGATTTGAGGAGGAATTGATTCAGGAGTGGCTTGAAAAAGAAGAGTTTGATAGCCGCTAATTTCGCTAATTGAAGCTAATTAATTCACAATTCACCATTAACTTTCTTGCCGCAAATTTCGCAAATTGACGCAAATTAAACTCACTACTCACTACTCACTACTCACTACTCACTACTCACTACTCACTTTCTTGCCGCAAATTTCGCAGATTAACGCAAATTGAACTCACGCCTGACGTATCACGCTTCACGAAACAAAAACAGTTTCTATTTTGAAATTAAACCATAAGGTAATTGGCTCAGGCCCGCCACTCATCATCCTGCATGGCCTATTTGGTATGCTGGACAACTGGCGCACAATAGCAAGAATGCTGGAAGACAAATATCAATGTATCCTCGTGGATCTGCGCAATCATGGTCGATCACCACATGATGATGAAATGAATTATAAGGTGATGGCAAATGATTTGCTTGAACTTATGAGTGATCTTCATATTGAACACACGTATCTCATGGGTCATTCTATGGGAGGAAAAGTAGCCATGTTATTTGCATTAACTCATCCTGGAAAAGTTGATAAACTCATTGTGGTGGATATCTCACCAAAGGAATATCTAATTCATCACGCAGCAGAAATCGAGGCGATAGAATCAGTAGATCCTTCCACGTTGAAAAACCGCACAGAAGCAGAAGAAATGCTTGCCAAAAAACTTGGCGATGATCAGGCAACCATTCAATTCCTTTTAAAAAACTTATCCAGGAAATCCGATGGTGGTTTTGAATGGAAAGCCAACATGCCGGTGTTGATTTCCAATTATGATAGACTCATGGAGGGTATTGTCACATCAGACATCTTTGACAAGCCAGTATTATTCATCCGAGGACAAAAGTCCAACTCCGTCAGAGATGAAGACTGGCCTGCGATTTTAGCTCTCTTTCCACGGGCACGCTTGTCAACTATTCCCAATGCCGGGCACTGGGTTCATGCCGATCAGCCCGAAGTATTGAAAAACGAGGTTTTAGCCTTTATCAACGGGTGATTTGACGTGAAATAGCATCAACAAGGGATATAGGTGTCTTTACACCCTAAATCCTTAACTTTGATAGCCCAACTACTGACACAAACCCTATAGCTATGATGGAACACAGAGCATTCTTTACTCTTCTCCTTCTATGTATTTCTTTACCGTTTTCCTTTGGTCAGATGATCGTGGGCCAGGATACCCTTGTTGGAAATGAATGGATCCACTATAGTCAGAAGTATTACAAATTTTCAGTTGATCAGGATGGCGTATACAGGATCCCCAAAGCCACTTTGCAATCTGCAGGAATTTCGGATGCCTTGGCCACAGGAGCAAATTTCAGGTTATACAATAAAGGAAAACAGGTCCCACTTTTCGTCAGCACAGATGGTCAGTTTGGCGATGCAGATTTTATTGAATTTTATGGATATCGAAACAGGGGAGAACTTGATCAGTATTTGTTTGCACATCCGGATGGTGACATGCTGCATCCGGATCATAGCATGTATACAGATGACAATGCTTACTTTCTCGCTTATGAAGGTGATGATGTTCCGTTGAGGGTCAATAATTTAATCAATGATCTTACAAGTCCGCCTGTTGCTTCACCATTTTTTTTGCACACTGAAGCCATCAGCTACTCCGATGCATTTAATGATCCATACAATCCTGTCAGTGGTGGCGGGACAGTCTCCTATTCAAGTTATCTGCATGGCGAAGGGTTCTGTAAAGGGGCAGAAAATAATAGTACGATTCAGATTCCTTCATTGAATAGATTTAATGGAGGGCCCGATGCTACAATTCACATTCGTTTGGTTTCTGCCAATTTGAATAATCACATTCTTGTCATTTATTTTAATGATCAGCTTTTAGATACTCTTGAAGCAAGGGATTTTGTGATCAAAGACACTTCGTATGTCATTCCTCTTGGTTTGTTGTCTGATAACAATCAGTTGAAAGTAACAGAACTTATTACGGGTGGCCGGCATTGTATGGTAGGTATTGAGTTGACCTATCCGCAACCACCAACATTAATCGGATTTCCTCAATCATCCATACTGCTCAATGGTCAACCCGGTGTCCAACATTTTATTTTTGATGGATTTCCCCATCAGGGTATACAACCTCTTGTATACAGCCATGACGGAAAAGACAGGATGCTTGCAGCGGCCAGTGGACAGAATCAGATCGAATTTGTCTGGCCCGAAACATTTACAGATAAAAGGCTTGATATCACTGATGCTGCAGTAGGCATTAAGTCCATTACGCAATTGCAAGAAAAACAATTCGTTGATTTTTCTGCTGACAATACGGAATACATCATCATCACACATCCTGATCTTATGTCTATCGGGACAGGAAGTGAATATGTTCAATACCGAAGCTCTCCGGAGGGAGGATCATATCGTGCCAAAGCCTATTCAATACTTGACTTGTATGATCAGTTTGGTTATGGTATTCAAAAACATCCGCAAGCGATCCGGAATTTTGTAGAATTCATTCACCGTCATTGGTCTTCGGCAAAAATGTTTTTTATCATTGGACGTGCGATCGAATACAACAAATCAAGATATGCCGGCACCGGGTGGGAGTCATTTTTCTTTGTGCCTACATTTGGACGACCTGGTTCTGATCAGCTTTTAACGGCGACCAACTGGAATATTTTAGCGAGATACCCGATCGGCCGCCTGGGCATTACTAACAGTGCCGCCATAAATACCTATCTGAATAAAATCAGAGAATATGATAATTCAGTCAATGGGGATCAAACGCTTGAAGATAAAGCGTGGATAAAAAATGTGATTCACATCGGAGGTGGTATGGATGCCGATGAGCAGGGTGGATTTAAGTTTCAACTGGCTTCACTGGGTGATCAACTTGCAAAGTCTGATTTTGGTGCCAAGGTTAGTTTTTTTCAAAAACAATCTACGGATATCATCGGTGAATCTCAATCCAAACAACTTGAGAAACTTTTGCATGAGGGAAGTACGATCATCAATTACCTGGGCCATTCCTCTACCAGTACATTTGAGTTTAATGTACCGGATCCATCTGACTGGAATAATAAAGGCCGTTATCCCATCTTCAGTGCGATGGGTTGTAGTGCCGGTGCTATGCATGGTACTGTGCAAAGTCTGAGTGACCGGTTTATTGGACCTGCTGATGAAGGTGTGATTGCTTTTGTTTCAGGCTCGGGATCACAATTTCCTGGCGCGCTTTACGACTGGGCCGAACCATGGTATGATTACATCGGTGGCTTTGGGTATGAAGGAACGCTTGGAGAATCCATTCTGCACGGATTAAGGAATATCAGTAATTCTGTCAACATCGATCTTAATAACTCTAATCCTTCAAGATACTTATTGGAACAACAAACTTTGCAGGGAGATCCGGCTATCCAATTTCATCCTCTGCCAGGCCCTGATTATCTTGTTGATGCCGCTTCAGTTTCAATCACTCCGGAAGTATTGAATACAAAGCAGGATAGTTTTGATCTTCATTTTTCTATTTCAAACATCGGACGGAATATTCCTAATGCAATAGGGTATTCGGTAAAAATAAAATGGCCTGATGGACAAGAGAAAGAAGTAAGTCATGCTCAGATTCAATCCACTACATTTCAAACCGCGGTGTCTCTTCATTTGCCTTTGAATACGAATAAAAAACCCGGTGCATACAGATTGCTGATCACCCTGGATCCTGATCATTTGATTGATGAGCTTCCATCACCACAAGCTGAGGACAATAATGAATTGAAGGATAATCTTGGCACTATTGGAGTTCCATTCGTAGTGGTTGACAATGTTATTTCTGCTGTTTATCCTCCTGATTTTGCTATTGTCAATACTGTGACACCCGAATTGATCTCTACCAGCAGCAACTCTTTTACAAAACGTCAGGACATCGTTATGGAGCTTGACACTACGGCACTTTTTAACAGCCCTGCTAAAATCCATGAAGTATTCCCGGGACATTCTGCAACCCTGAAGTGGTCACCACAATACAACTATGTACCGGATCGTGTTTATTACTGGAGAGTAAGTACCGATAGTATTTCACTACAACGTCCTTACCTGTGGAGTAAACGATCATTTATATACAAGCCGGGTAGTCCGAACGGCTGGAATCAATCACACTTTTATCAGTTCACGGATGATGATCTCGTTCAATTGGTGGCTGACAGTTCAAAACAGAATTTTAAGTTTGGCCGGCAAGTGAAAAATTTCAGAATGGTCAACCGGTATCACAATGTGGATCTTGGCCTGACACCATTATTTTATGAAGATGGTGTATTCAATGCAAAACTTTCATCTGCATTAAGAACTTTTGATGTAACAGGTTTTGTAGTTGCTATAGATTCTACCACAGGGAAGTATATGATAAATCCCAGCGGTGGTCTTTATGGTTCAGTTGGCCTTACCATACCAATGGAAGGATTCGCATACAATCTAAAAGATCCGCAAAGCCGGCAGAATATGATCAACCTGATTGAAAATGTAATTCCTGCAGGGTATTATGTTTTCTTTTATACCTACCAGCATCAGGGATTCCCGGACTATGAGCCGCAGGAGTGGGCAGATGATGAGGCTACTTTTGGAAAAAGTATTTTTTCGGTGATCGAACATCAGGCTCCTTCCTCTATGATCAGGACATTGGCGACAACAGGGAGTAAACCTTACATTATATTATTTCAAAAGGACAGAGGACTTATAGATGAACAGATAGCGACAACTTTTGATGATATCATTACGGTAAGTTTTGATGGAGGAGCTTCTCTTTCTTCGGGCAAGTTTACATCAACTTTGATTGGCCCTGCTTCCAGTTGGTATTCTATTGAAAATCAAATTTCAAATCTTGTTGACACTGCAGGATTAAATGTGTTGTCTGCATATGCATTAAACAAAAGCCTTACAGATACCTTATGGATATCACATGATCTGAATAATCAGGTACAATCTATCAGCGACATTGACGCGAAAGCTTATCCATATATTCAACTTTCATTGACGACAGGTGACAGCTCAGCATACAAGCCATCACAGATTAATTTCTGGAGAGTGTATTATGAAGGTTATCCTGAGTTCATCATCAATCCTGATGAAGGTTTTGTATATGTGGCGGATAGTCTATTGCAAGGACAAAAAATGACATTGAGCACGTATGTTGAAAATCTAAGTCCTTATGATGTAGATTCAATACCTGTATCCCTGCGCATCATCAGCGGAAATAATACGACACAGGAATTAAACTATAAAATCCCTCAATTGAATGCACACACCAGTGCACCAGTTGAGTTTGAAAAAGTAACGGATCAGATGTCGGGTGATTACCAGGTACTGATGGAAGTCAATCCCGGAAGTGTTGTCAATGAATTGAATGCTGCTAATAACATTGGTATTCTTCCTCTTCATGTAGAAGGTGACGTACTAAATCCTGTCCTCGATGTGACATTTGACGGGCATCATATCCTCGATGGTGATCTTGTGGCTTCGAAACCTGTGATTGCGGTGCAGCTTCATGACGAGAATCAATTTTTGCGGCTGGATGACACGAGTTCATTTGCGATGTTCCTTTCATTTCCATCAGATGTGCAGCCACGACGAATTACTTTTTCTGAAGATTGGGTTCAGTTTAACCAGGCATCCGGTTCAGGACAGAATACAGCATCTGTTGAATTGAGGCCAGACCTGCTTGAGGACGGAATTTATACATTACAAATCAAAGCAAAAGATGCTTCCGGCAATCTCGCAGGCGCAAATGATTTCCTCATCACATTTGAAGTGATCAATGCGAAGTCTGTCTCACATCTTTATAATTATCCTAATCCATTTAGTACTTCTACAAGATTTGTTTACACCTTGACGGGTAGTGGATCACCTTCATATTATAAAATACAGATCATGTCCATGACCGGCAGAATCGTCAGGGAAATCACTCAGGATGAAATAGGGCCATTGGCGGTAGGCACACACATGACAGATTTTGCATGGGATGGAAGTGATGAAGCCGGAGGTCAGCTTGCAGCCGGCACCTATTTGTACAGGCTGATCGTCAAGGATGAAAACCTCAAAGATTTTGACCTATACAGAACCTCAGGAGACGATACCTTTTTTAGAAAGGGTTGGGGTAAGCTGGTAATCATCCGATAGCCATGATTAAACCCCGAAAATTGTTCTTTTATAATGACGACAGGAAAGAACATGTGAAGGCTTTGGATGGCCTGAGAGGAATAGCTGTTCTTATGGTGCTTCTTTCACACACGAGTAATAATTTTATGTACTTCCATCCTTCGCTTGCATTTAATGGCATAGGTAAGGGTGGAGTTTATCTTTTCTTTGTCCTCTCAGCTTATTTGCTTGATCGGCAGATTTCGTTGGCGATGATGAATGGCAGTGCGGATGCTTTTTTTTGGAAGCGATATTTTATAAGACGCCTTCTCCGCATATTTCCAGTTTTAATTCTTGCGCTGTTATTGTATTGGGGTCTTACCGACATGGGAATAACAACGGTCATTTTGAACGCAAGGGATATGTTCATGCATATGTCATTATTAAAGGGTAACGGGGTCTTTTGGTCAATTCCTGTTGAGTTTAAATATTATATTCTCTCTCCATTTATTCTTCTGATTTGTCATTTCTGGATGAAGTGGAATCTCAGGTACATTTTGATATTTTTTTTATTAATTAGTGCTACTTCCCTGGGACTTGATTATTTTATACATTTTAATAAAATTAATACAATTAAATTTCTGACTGTATTTCTCGCAGGGACATACCTGGCTATTTTCGATCTGAAGATCAATGAATCACCGTTTATTTCTAAGTGGGGTAATATGTTTGGAATAGCAGGATTTATAGCTTTATTCAATTGCCTCCTTATGAATCCAAACTACGTCGGGGACTGGCTGGGGGTCGATAACAGTAATAACGGCCGGAAAATATTAATCCTATATGTCATTCTTTGCGGCATCATGTTATTTGCTGCGCTTCACTCACGTGGAATATTCAGGAAATTTCTTGAAATGAAATTTTTACGATTTATTGGAATTATCAGTTTCAGCCTTTACCTCTTTCATATGCCTGTCATCTATTTTATGAATATGGGCTGGATTAAAATTCCGTGGTTGCTTCAAATTTATTTCTTTTTTGGCATGACTATTTTTTTATCGACAATTTCATTTTTACTGATTGAAAGGCCGGTTTCATTAATCAGGATTTCAAAGCCACTTGTAGTTCCTGAAGTGATCCACTGATCAACTTCTACCTGTCTAAGTGGATATATATATCTTAGCAACGCATATGCAAAAACCAATAGTCATCGATGCCGATTCAGGTGTCAATATCCTTGCCCGACTCCGGGAATGTTGGCTACGATGGGACCTGGTCATGATGTTGAGTTACAGGGACGTTAAAGTTCGATATACGCAGACTGCTATTGGTATGTTATGGGCAGTGATCAATCCCCTTGTATCCATTCTGTTGTTGTTCTTTGTCTTTAATGTCGTCGTCAAAGTGGATACGGAGGGCATTCCTCCTTTGTTATTTACATTAAGCGGGTTATGTGCATGGAATTATTTTTCAAAAGTTGTTTCAGAAGCGGGAACATCGATCGTCGGTGCTCAGGCATTAGTCAAGAAAATATATTTTCCACGGTTAGTCATCCCTCTGTCGAAAGCTATTAGCGGACTTGTTGAATTAGTAGTGGTACTTATCCTTTTATTTATAGTATTGATTTACTATCACTACAAATTGGATACGCAAATTCTTTTATTGTTGCCATGCATCATCCTTGTATTTTTTGTAGGATTAGGATGCGGCATATGGGTAGCGGCGCTGACGATCAGGTTTAGAGATTTTCATTATATCGTCCCTATTTTATTGCGTATCGGCATGTTTGCAAGTCCGATTGCATATGCTACGAAAATAGTCCCTCAGGGATATAAATGGATACTGAGTTTAAATCCGCTCACAGGTATCATCGATGGATTCAGATATGCCATCTTTAATATTCCACTGGACTATCAGATATTCATGACATCAGTAGGTATCAGTGTAGGTTTACTGATCAGCGGCCTTATCTATTTTCTCAGGATGGAGAAGTATATAGCTGACATTGTATAAAAAGGAGAACTGACATGGCAGCTATCATCATTGAACATCTATGGAAAACATATCAGCGAGGGAAATCGAGACGAGGTGATATTCGACAAAGTCTCACGTTCTGGTGGAATAATCTGAAATCAGGTCACGAATATTTTAATGCTCTTGAAGATATCAATCTAAGTATAAATGAAGGAGATGTGATTGGCATCATCGGGCCCAATGGAGCCGGAAAATCTACCTTATTGAAAATATTATCCCGCATCACCTATCCTACAATAGGAAAAATCACCATCAACGGAAGCTTATCTTCTTTGCTTGAAGTCGGTGTGGGGTTTCATCCGGAACTTACAGGCAGGGACAATATTTATCTCAACGGAGCCATCCATGGTATGTCCAAAAAAGAAATAGACCGGAAATTTGAAAGCATAGTTGAATTTTCCGGACTTGAATTATTTCTCGACACGCCGGTCAAGCAATATTCATCAGGTATGTATGTACGTCTTGCTTTTTCTATTTCCGCTCACCTGGATACAAATATTCTTTTGCTCGATGAAGTATTGGGTGTCGGTGATTTAGAATTTAAAAAGAAGAGTCTTCAAAAAATCTCAGAGAAATTAAATGAAGGCAGAACGATCATCATGGTCAGTCATCAGCTTGATGTACTTCGATCTCTATGCGTCAATGGCCTATATCTGGATAATGGAAAATTAATAAAAGCCGGTACTATCGACAGCGTCATCGAGACGTATCTGGCAGCTAAGAGCGAATTGAAGAATATTGATCTTGGCCTACGACGTGACAGGATGGGTAATGGAAAAGCAATCGTCAGTGCTATACGTTTTGTCGGCAAGGATAGTAAGGATTTAGCAACAATTCATAGCGGACAATTTGTAAAAATTGTTGTTGATTTAAAATCAATGGATAAATCTCTTCAGAATGTAGATATTCGTCTGGATGTATTTGACAAAATGGGTCAGCAATGGTTCCTGTTGAGTAATACAATAAGTGATGGTACTTTTTTACAATGCCCAGGGGAAGCAAGCTTAGAATGTGAAATCCAGAATTTCCCTTTAAGT
>JBDUAU010000606.1:0-12720 GCA_040004485.1 Saprospiraceae bacterium | reverse complement strand
CTTTTCATTCAGGACTTCCTCCTGATACCACGAACAGGCTGAATCCGCTCATCTATATTCCAGGTGATACTGTGACCGTGTATGTCCTTGCTACCGCAGGGATGTGTTATGACACGATTTCGATTGAAATTGATGTGCAGGATTATCCGGATTTTACATTGCAGGGTACTCCGTGCGATATGATCGCGCATACATATTCAATTGTATTCACAAGTTCAGCAGATTCAATTCATGCCAGTGCAGGTATTGTAGTCAATAATCCGACCGGTCAGGATTCCATCAAAGGAATACCTGAAAATGTAAATGTGACGATTGAAATTTTAAATCCTTCTGCTCTATGTAAAGACACATTTCTGATCACAGCTCCGAATTGTAATTGTCCTCTCATCAGTCCTCCAGTAGCCGGACAAGGTTCTTATGCAATATGTGATGGCAGTGCTATTCCCGTACTGGCTGTCACAATAGATCCTGGCATGGTGGCCAATTGGTATGATGTGCCAAGTGGTGGTGTAGCTCTTTTGCAAAACAGTCTGACGTATCAACCACCAAGTGCGATTAGTGCCATTTATTATGCTGAATCGATCGACCCACTAAATCTTTGTTATAGTATCAGAACACAAATTCCTTTTGATGTCTATCCTGTAGCTGATCTTCAACAGGTGGCTGACCCGACACTTTGTGATCAGGAAACTATAAATCTAAATACGCTTGCCCCCACTGTTTTGAATGGTGTAGGAGGAAGTGGCCAATGGTTCGATCTGACGACTAATCTTCCTGCCTCAGGTATCATGCAGCCACAAAATGGAGATGCGTGGTATTATCTCTTTACAAGTACTCCGGGCAATTGTCCCAGTTCGGATACAATTCAGGCTATTGTCAATTCATTGCCTGTAGTAGATCTGTATAATATTCTCTGCAATGATTTGACGCTCGAGTATGAAGTTTCATTTACAACGGATGCAGATGTGGTATTGGTCAGCGTAGGTAATCTGAGCCACATAGCAGGAACGGATAGTTTCTCTTTGACGAATATTCCTTTTGATACGGATATCACGTTTGATCTTACAAATACGGCGACTGGTTGTACTAACAGTATTTTTCAGGCTGCACCTGATTGCAGTTGTCCGGCATTGTTGCAAAATAATAGCACACAAATATGTTCTGGTCAGGGAAATATTAACCTCTCGACGTTTGTTGGCTTCGGT
The DNA here is from genome assembly GCA_040004485.1 of Saprospiraceae bacterium. Lineage (GTDB taxonomy): Bacteria > Bacteroidota > Bacteroidia > Chitinophagales > Saprospiraceae > Opimibacter. Next base: position 11,515 of record JBDUAU010000606.1, on the reverse strand, counting down.
GTAAATGGAAATTGGCAGCTTGTGAGCACTCCGCCCGGATCAAATCCAGCAACACTGGTGGGAAGTAATTTCCAGGGCACAAACAAAGATGCCGGTCTGTATGTGCTGAGATTTATACGTTCTGTGATTCTTGCTGATTGTGTAGATACAGCTTTATTCCAGCTTCAGCTAAATACATCACCTTTCGTTGATGCAGGAAGTAACGCAGTCATCTGTGCACCTGATGTTATCAATCTGTTTGGAAGCGGAGGAGGAAGTAATGTGACATTCCACTGGACCGAAACAGGAAATGCTGCTATTGCAAATCCAAATGCGCTAAATACAAGTTATACGCCTACACTTGCTGATATAACATCAGGTTCTGTCAGTTTTACACTTACGGCAACAGATCAGACAGGTTTCTGTCCTCCTGCAAGTGAAACGATTACAATCACCATTGATGGATCGGCTTATTTTATTATTACTCCTGGTTCGCAGGTATATTGTGATACTGCAGATGTACAGGTGAACTTCGATGATCTTATTTCATTTGGCAATAAAAATGGTACTTGGTTTTTCCCGGATACGGTCAGTGCCCCGATTACGGGTTCAAGTATGTTCAACCCATCCACTCTTTCTTCAGGAAATTACACGGTTTTCTATACAACTTCGAATGCTGTATTGCCTTGTAAAAATGATACGGTTGGTGTCAATCTGATTATTCGCAATTGTGCATGTCCAAGTGTTGCATTGTCTGCACCATCACAAGGTATCTGCAGCGAATCCGGAACACAGGAATTAAATAATTTTCTCATTACATCCGAGACCGGCACATGGAGCATCACCGGGAAACCGGCAGGTATAAAACCTGCCGTTATCAGCGGGACTAAATTTGTCACTAATAATTCGGATGTAGGTATTTATACTTTACGATATACACTGACGAATCCTGTAGCCGGTTGTGACGCATTTGCAGAAATTACAATAGAAGTCATTTCAACACCATCATTGCAGATCACAATGGTCAAGTGTGCTGCTGATCTTCAAAGTTGGGAAACGATTATAACGAGTACTACAGGAAATATTACAACTACACAAGGCAATTTGACTTCAATAGGCAATGGACAATATCTTATTGATGGCCTTACCCTTTTGACTAACGTTCAGGTATCTTCTACCAATGGCGGTGGGCTTTGCACGAGTACGCTGATGATCCCTGCTCCTGATTGCGCATGCACATTGAGCATATCAAATCTTCCGGATAATATTTCGCTTTGTCCGGATGAAAAAACAACATTCAATGCAGTAGTGACAGGGGCAAAGGGAAATGCAGTTTCATTTTGGATCGTCAATAATGACAGTCTTTATCAAAATTCGCTTCAGGTGGGTACTGCTGGCACTTATACATTTGTCAGCCTTGATGAATTAGGTTGCAGACAGGAAAAACAAATTGATGTCAATGTCTATGCAGAGATGGTGCCTGACGTCAGTGTAATAGATATAACCTGCCCGGGTGACCAGGATGGTCAGATTATATTGAATGCTATCGCTGGCGGGAATGGACCATTTTTTATTTCCATCAATGGTGGCAACATGCAGCCTGTCTCATCATTCCCATATACGTTCAATGGGCTCAAAGCAGGTAATTATAAAATTGATTTGCTCGATGGATTTAGTTGCGCTATCAGTTTCAATATAATGGTACAATCTGTGAGCTCTGAAACGCTGGATCTTGGTCCCGACAAAACAATCCTTGTGGGAGATAGCGTGGAGATCAAGCCACTGATCAGTTTTGTTCCCGATTCTTTTTATTGGACAGGTGATTTGACGCTTATAGATCCAGTGGTCCTGGACAATTGGATCAAACCAGAGATTGACCAGGAGTACATGCTGTATGCGATAGATAGTAAAGGATGTCTCTACAGTGATGATATTAAGATCAAAGTACTACTGCATAGCAGCATTTATGTTCCAAACATCTTTTCACCAAATGATGATGATGTCAATGACTTACTTACACCTCTGGCTGATCCGTCAGTGACCACAATTGAATATTTTGAGATCTATAGTCGTTGGGGTGAATTAGTTTACTCCGCTCCTACTCACATAGCACCTAATCAGTCGAATGTCGGATGGGATGGAATGTTTCACGGAAAGAAATTAAATCCCGGAGTATATGTTTACCGACTGTCTGCGACGAATAAGAAAGGAAAGGTGATCCAGATGAACGGAGATGTCACTCTTTTGAGATAGTCTTGTTCATCAGCTAATTGTCAATCTACCTTTCTTATTTGTTACAATAAGAAAGAAAAACCCAAGGATAAAAAATCCACCTAAAGCAAAAATTGAATTTCGCATATTGCCGGTGATGTGTTCGATAAAGCCAAATGAAAACATGCCGATTACGATAGCCAGTTTTTCTGTCACATCATAAAAACTGAAGAATGACGTGGTGTCCTTTGTGGGGGGCATGATTTTAGAATAAGTAGAACGGCTCATCGATTGAATCCCGCCCATCACCAATCCGATCATCACAGCAATCAGGTAAAAATGCATAGCTGTCGTGATGAAATATGCAGCAACACAAATCGCTATCCACAACAATACGGTCAACATAAGCACTTTAATATTCCCAATAATCCGGGATAGCCTTGCCATCAGCATAGCTCCAAGAATAGCCACCAATTGAATAAGCAATATAGTGATGATCAAATCCTTGGCTTCCATATTGACCCATTGTCCGTTTACTTGTTTTTTAATTTCCTTACTTGCAAATTCTGCAGATGCCAGCATGACCGTCTGTACACCCATGCTATAAAAGAAAAAAGCGGTGAGATAGGATTTCAGAAAAGGCATGTCCTGAATTTGATGCCACACTTTTTTCAATTCACGGAATCCATTGGTAAGTACACTATGCGTGAAGTCTTTCGGCATGGGTTTCCCTAAGGGTAGTGCACGAAATGCAATCTGTGAAAAACCAAACCACCATAACCCTACCAGCAGAAAAGATAACCTTGGTGCAAATGTGGAATCTGCAAATGTCATCATCACAAACGCAAAACAAATCACTTGCAAAATCACACTCCCGATATAGCCATAGGCATAACCTTGTGCGCTTAATTTATCACGATAGTCTACTTCTGCTATTTCCGGAAGAAACGCATTATAAAATACAAGACTCCCGCAATAACCAATGGCCGCTAAAATGGCAAGAATAATACCCAGCTCAAGATGCCCCGGATAAAAAAAATACATTCCCGCACAGGCCCCTGAACCAATATAACAGAATAGCTGCATGAATCTTTTCTTGTTGCCTTCATAATCAGCAATGGAAGAAAGGATAGGTGATAAGATCGCTATCACCAGATAAGCGAATGCCAATGCATAATTAAGGAGTGCGCTATTGATGATTTTCCAGCCAAAAAAAAATACATAATCAGGTGTCGCATCATTCCCATCTCCCGTAATAGCCAGGTAGTAGATCGGGAATATAGTAGCGGTGATGACAAGATTATAGGCTGAATTGGCCCAATCATACATGCTCCAGGCCCGGTGCAATTTCTTTTCGGTCCTATTGATCATGATACTCTCTTCGCTTTGACTCATTATGCAATTTAGTATATTTTAATTGGTGATTATATCAACTTATCCAATTCCATGTTATAGAAGAATTCGGGTAAATATATCTATCATTGTTTGAAATTATAAAAATCAGGGTATGAAATATCTCTTCTTATTGATGATTGTAACCGTCCTCATCAATTGCAAGTCAGCCAATCATCAGACTGGTAAAATGCAATCAAATATCGAAGCGTATCTCAAGGCACATGGACAGGCAGGAGATGATTACAAATTCATCGGGATCACGGAAATAGATACGGTGACAGAAAAAGATTTCTTGGAGCGCCAGATGGAATCCTTATCGCTGCAATTGACTAACAAGGATAAGCGATTAAGAAAAATGGATTCGTTAGAAATGGTATTTAAGAAAGGTCTGGAACAGCATCCGAATGATCAGGTACTCCAGCAAAATCTTCAGGATATCACGAGAGGAAAAACAACCATTTATGTTATGCAACATAAACTTGACAGCCTGACTGCTACTGCAAAACCTGAGCAGGCCCAAAGCATCAAATTTATCGGGTTGGATTTTTCATTTAGTTCAAAAGGCGGCAATGGAGCTACTGTGCCGCATCACTATTATGTCAAACTAGATGAGCAGATGAACGTATTGAGTGTCAGCGACCTCCAGCAATAGGCGTAAGAAACATTCTTTACATTTGCGTCACCTAAACCGTACGTATGAAATTACTTCTCCGGAATGAAGTGATTATAATCATCATCATCGGGGTGATTTTTTTCTTTCCTTTTCTTGGATCTGTGCATTTATTTGATTGGGACGAGATCAATTTCGCGGAGTGCTCCCGTGAGATGATGGTCCTGCATGACTATAGCCGTGTCTATATTGATTTCAAACCATTCTGGGAAAAGCCACCTATGTTTTTCTGGATGCAGAGTACGGCTATGGTGATTTTCCCTGTCTCAGAATTTGCAGCCCGATTTCCGAATGCGATTTGTGGCATTGTTACCCTCCTGGTTTTATTCATATTTGGAACCAGGCTTTTTGACCGGAAGTTTGGATTATTCTGGGCACTTGCTTACGGTGGTTCCATTTTCCCGAATCTCTATTTCAAATCCGGTATCATCGATCCCTGGTTCAACCTGTTTATTTTTATATCCATCTACTATTTTATTTGCTATCACTGGAAGCGAAATGAGATCGATAAAGAAGAATTAAACAGAAATAAATTTTCCTACATCTGTTTTTCTGCGATCTTCATGGGTCTTGCTATTCTGACGAAAGGTCCTGTTGCCCTGATCATTTTTGCAACTGTAGGAATGGTTTACCTTGTATACAATCGATTTAAAATATATTTCAACTGGCTTCATGTTATTGCATTCGTTTTGATTACTGCGCTGGTGACGCTGCCATGGTATGGCTATGAGACGTCGAAAAACGGACCCTGGTTTATCACAGAATTTATTCGGTATCAATACAGGCTTTTTACAACGCATGATGCGGGACAAAAGGGTTTTTTCGGTTATCATTTCGTTGTTATTCTTTTGGGTTGCTTCCCTGCATCTGTTTTCGCTATTCCGGCTTTTTTTAAATTGCCATACAATAGGCGTTATGAAAAGGATTTTAAGGTCTGGATGCTTATTCTATTCTGGGTGGTCATGATTTTATTTACAATTGTCAAATCGCGCATCATCCACTATTCATCATTGGCTTGGTTTCCTGTTTCTTTTCTGGCTGCCTATTCATTTTACAAATGGGATCGAAAGGAGAAAGATATGGTGAGGTATATCCCTTATGTAATTGCCTTTGTAGGCGGGTTGATTTCTATAGCCCTTATGGCGCTTCCTTTTTTTGCAATGCATATCACGAAATTTATTCCTTATGTGAAAGACGAATTTGCAAAAGCGGCAATGGAAGCTGATGTATATTGGTCAGGATGGGAAAGCCTGACCGGCGTGGTGATGATCATGGTCATTTTCTATGGACTGCGGAAATTGAAGAAGAAAAAATACATTACATCCGCGTGGATATTTTTCGGTGGGACAGCCATTGTGATTTTCATGGCATCTTCTATCCTGATTCCTAAAATTGAAAGATATTCCCAGGGTGCGGCCATTGATTTTTTTATTCAGCGACAGGGTGAAGATTGTTATGTACGGACTTTAGGATTTAAAAGCTATGGAGAATTATTTTATACACAAAAAGTAAAACCGCAGAATGAACAATCTTATGATATCAACTGGTTACTTACCGGAGAGATTGACAAGCCTGTTTATTTCATCACTAAGATCAATAGAGTGGAAAATTATAAGGAGTACGAGGATGTAAAAGAATTGTACCGGAAAAATGGATTCGTGTTTTTGAAACGGACCCCGAATAGTGGAGATTGACGATGGCAGCTTAAAGCTGCTTTGAGATGATCTGATTATTGGACAATGATTCGATAAAGGGATTTGAAGTTGAAAACTTCAAATAGCCGATAGAAATGGATTCGTGTTTTTGAAACGGACCCCGAATAGTGGAGATTGACGATGGCAGCTTAAAGCTGCTTTGAAATGATCTGAATATTGGACACTGATTCAATATATTGTTTTGAAGTTGAAAACTTCAAATAGCGATTAACTATTGGTTTGATTTATTGATTTGAAACTAAAAATTCAAATTGCGTTTATAAAAAAGGGCTGACTCCGTAATGGAATCAGCCCTTTAGTATGTATAAGATCTTTAGATCCTTACTTCATCGTTTAATTAACGCTTAATTATCCCACCAAACAGGAGTATAGATAGTAACTTCTGCAGGAGTAGGACAATTGTTATTGTACAAAACCTCAGTTTCAGGATATGGCAGACGTCTTGGGACCTGATTACCACTATTAGGTGTAAGCGCTGGAATATTTGTTCTTCTCCAATCCGCAAAAGCTTCCGGATCCAAAAACATAGCTATATATTTTTGAGTCATGATCATATCCAGTGTCAGATTAGCACTTCCATTGGCAACTGCAGGCTGAGCAATATAAGCATCATAAAGTGCCTGATCCGTAATTTTTGCATCTCCAAACGAAGACTGTATACCCTCCAGATATGCAGTATAAGCTCCGCCTACATCACCAGTTCTGAATTTAGCTTCTGCTTCGATAAACGATTGTTCTGTGTAGGTCAGGAATGGCAGAGCAAAATCACCTGTCAAAATCGGATGATCCGTATTTAAAGGTGCACCATACGTAGCATCTCTTGGGTCATTCAATGAGGTCAGAATTTCTTTGTACCGAATGCCGATAGCAATATCATTCCTTTGCTCATTGTACTGATACCAGGGTCCATTAGCAGTTGAACCAGAGCCATATGGAAGGCGTGCATCATTACCTTCAGTAATTCCTCCGGGAGCAAGAGCATCAAGAACAGATTGATAATTACCTGACTTTTTAGCTAATCTTAAATTTACCCTCGCCTGAAGTGCGTTTACAAAACCAGACCATTTGGCTATATCACCTCCGTACACAAGGTCATCAGCTCCCGGTTTTTTGGAAGAAGTACCTTTTGCAAATTGAGTTCGTGCAGCAGCTAACAGATCATTGATCGATCCAAATATTTCCTGCTGTGTATCGAATTTCGGCTGTGGTATATCAAGCCCCTGAAGAGCTTCGGAGTAAGGTATATCTCCAAAACAATCCGTTGTAAACAATAAGGTATAGGCCTCAACAGCATCCGCAATACCAATGTATGTGAATTCTGTAGCAGGGTCTGCAATTGCTCTCAATTCTTTTAGATTCGTCAGTACTTTCGGATAGATTAGGCTTATCCACATGTTATCTACTGCGTTTCCAACGATGGTATAATTATTATACGCAACGAATTGGCGGCTTACCCCGGTAACCTGCTGGCTGAATAGTCCTAAAAATCTGGAACCATCTCCCCAGTAAACATAGCTTAACGCCAGTTGAGTAGTCGGCAGTAATACACTGACAGGAACTACATTGGGTGAGTTGGGATTTGTATTTGCATCCTCAAAATATTTATCACACGACGTGGTGAGTATGGAGACGCAAATAAAGCATAGTATAAATATTTTATTTGTTTTCATTTTTTTGTTTTTTGGCAATTAAGAAATTAGAATTTAAGTCCAATGCTCACTGTATAGCTTTTTGTATTTGGACCCTGGAAGTAATCAAGTCCTTGTCCATTGGAATTAGATCCTACTAAACTTGTCTCAGGATCAACACCATCATATTTGGTACTTAACCAAAGGTTATTACCTGATAATGTGATCGTAGCTCCTTCTAATGTTTTATGATTTTTCATCAAACCTGACAAGTCATATGACAGCGCCACATTTCTTAATCTTACATAAGAAGCATCTTCAATGAAATCTTCAGCCACTACGCCGAATCCACCTCCATTATCCTGATACCAGGCCTGATTCAAAGGAGAGCTGATCGTATTCTTATTTCCTGAAAGAATCAAATTGCCATCAGCATCAAAGTGACCATTTACGCCATCGAATACTTTTTCTGTACCTCTGTTTTCAGTAAGTTTTGATCTGCCAAAGAAGGTAAGTGCTCCTTTGGTACCATTCCACATCTGACCTCCGGACTTGATGTCAAATAAAAATGACAGACCAAAATTCTTGTATGTGATGTGATTGTTGATACCCAGTAAGAAATCCGGATTTGGATTACCAAGGTGTCTTTCTAATGGATCAGCCAATGGATAACCATAATAATCGCTGGCCGGATCATCATCAATCACAATATTTCCACTTCCATCTCTTAACCAAACGCCACCATATAATTGTCCATATTCATAAATGGTCTTATTACCATTGGCATCTGTCTCAGGGCCTAAATTATAGATAGAGGATCCCTGGAATCCATCGAGATATATCTGGTTGACACCTTCTGCAATTGAAAGTACATTCGTCTTCCATTTCGTAAAATTAAAACCAAGGTCCCAATTAAGGTCTTTGGTACGCACAGGAGTCAATGTCAGACTGGCATCGATTCCTTTAGTTTCCAATTCACCTGAATTAATCGTGGCTCTTTGATATCCGGTAGAAGCAGCGATCGGAACGGTAACAATCTGATCGACGGAATTTCTCTTATATAAAGATAGATCCAATCCAATCCTGTTGTTTACCATTTTCATCTCAAGTCCAAGTTCGATTTCTTTTGATGTAGATGGTTTCAGTTTGGTAGCTCCCAGTACATTATCTTTTTCGAAGCCGGTCACAGCACCATTAAATGGGAATGCGATACCATTGGTCCAGCCATCATTCAGGTCATTCACTGTTCCTGCAGTCGGAGGCACTACAAACGTGGTAGATGTTAAATAGGCTGATGGAGCTCCTGCGCCAATCTCTGCATAGGACAATCGCAATTTACCAAAATTGATAACATCTGTTTTAAGCACCTCAGAGAAAATAAAACCAAGCGATGCTGATGGATAAAAGACAGCTATATCACTAAGTTTTAAAGGTTTGGCCGGGTCTATTAAAGAGGATAGCCAGTCTTGTCGTCCGGTCACGTTAAGGAATAACAAGTCATTGAATCCTAAAGACGCACTTGCGAAAACGGAAGCTGATTTACCATTTGTCAGCGTTTTGGTGGTAGAGATAGACGATGCATTCGCAAGATTTGGAAATCCCGGGAAACTAAAGCCATCACCTTGTATGTAATCGTTAACAATATTGGTTTTACTGAGATTCGTACCCACAGTATAGTCCAAATTCAACTTGCTAGAAAGTGATCCCTTACCTGAAGCTGTTACATACCAGTCTAAATTGCTATAGATATATGTATCATCAAATATTCGGCCACTAGGGAATGCTCTTGAATTAATTTCGAATGATTGAACCCGATTATCTGAATAATTATCCACACCAACAGTTGTACCTAAGGTAAACCACTGGCTGAAATCGTAGGAACCTGAAAATGATCCGATCAATCGGTTCACTTTATCCTTGAATGGATTGTTGACGATGACCCAGTATGGATTGTCATATCCACCGCCACCGCGATAATTTCTTTGTCTTCCATTAGGCTGATAAATAGCGTCTCTGAAGTTAACCGCATCTGATCCATGACCGTAGCTGTTATCAAATGAAATAGGAGTTCTCAATAATCCGAGCATTAATCCTGAAGTATTAGATCCTTGCTGTATCCTTCTGCCTCCTGAATTAATGTAGTTGGCATTTGCAGTCATATGTAATTTGTTATTCAGGAGATTCGTACCCAGGGAAGCTGATGCATTAGTTCTCTTGAATGTATTTAATGGTGTGATTCCTTCTTCAGAAGTATTTCCACCTGAAATCTTGAAATTGACAACGTCAGATCCTCCATAGAAGTCTAAAAAATTGTTGTACGTCACACCTGTCTGAAACACATCATATGAGTCATAAGGCGTAAATTTCTTAACTGCAGCCGGATTGCTTTGGCCTACAATATTTCCATTTATATCAAATGGGTTATTTGTTGCGCCATCCCAGGCCAAAGTATCCGCACGTGGTCCCCAACTACCGCTCTGTCCTGAAGAAGGAGCACGATAATTTCCACCAGTACCCTGTACGTATGTATTTTGAAGTTCAGGGAGTTTATTTGCAGTAGCAAAAGAGACGGATGTATTAAAATCCATTTTTACTCTACCCTGGGTGTTTTTTCCTTTTTTAGAAGTGATCACCAATACGCCATTAGCACCATCAGCTCCATATAAAGCAGAAGCGGCACCACCTTTAAGTACGGAAATGGACTCGATATCATTAGGATTGATATCCATAGCCCTGTTTGAGTTTGATACACCACCTAAGGACCGTTCAGAATGGTTTTCTGCATTGTTGATGACAACGCCGTCCAATACGATGAGTGCTTCATTGTTGCCATTGAAAGTAGTAGGGCCTCTAAGGACAATCCTCGTAGGGGCACCTGCATTACCATTTGATTTGATGGCTTGCAGACCTGCCACTTTTCCGGAGAGTGCATCTAAGACACTGGTTGAATTGGATTCGACCAATGAGCTTCCGCTGACCTGCTGGACAGAATAACCCAAGGATTTGTCTTTCCGGCTTATGCCTAAAGCGGTAATCACGGTTTCACCCAGAACAACTCCTTCTGAAAGTGAAATGTTAATGCTGTTAGAAACACCGATGGCCACTTCCTGAGTGCCATAGCCGGTATAGCTAACTACTAAAATATCGGACCCACTGGGTACCGAAAGACTGTAATTCCCGTTAAAGTCCGACACGGTACCGACCGATGTCCCTTTAACCTGAATATTTGCTCCTATCAGAGCCTGACCTTTATCGTCTGTTACTGTACCAGAAACAGATCTTTGGGCTGAGACCTCCAATGTAATGAGCAATAAGGAAAAGAATAGTAAGAACTTCCTCATAACGATTTGGTTTTGAATTAATTAAATATATTATTCGATGCAAGTTCGACTTGAATTATCTTCAAGTTAACAATTACTTAACGTGCTCAAGATAGAAAACGCTTGCAGGATTTCACGATATTCTTGCAGTATTTTAATCTTGCTTAAAAAAGATCTTTTTTATTTTGACATGCCTTTGATAATGAATGCATTATACAATAATGACAGATTGCATATTTTAAGGCTTAGAATAGTGGGATTTGCAAAATTTAGTCAAGCTTTTGATGCCATCGGGAGACTGCATTAGGTTTATTTTTTCAGCTGTTGCATCACGATTTCCTTCCGACGTCTGCTGATTTCGATTTTGGTTTTATCTCTCATTTCAATATAACCCTCGAACAGAACAGAGTCGACAAACTCCTTATTCACCAGGTGAGATCGATGGACCCTGATAAAACCATGCTGGATCAGAATTTCTTCAAAATCTTTAAGCGTCCTGGAGGCCAGGAGTGGCTTGTCATGATCAAAAAACAAACGGGTATAATTGCCATCGCCTTCAAGCCTGATAATATTTTTGATGGGATAAAAAAATGTTCC
>JBDUAU010000442.1:0-3775 GCA_040004485.1 Saprospiraceae bacterium | reverse complement strand
GATGCAGGAAGCGAGATTGACGGCTGCGTTGATAGAAGGCGTATATGGATAATCAAAACGCAGGTTGATGGTATCGGGACTATATCCCGGAAGATTATCGTGATTGATATCCTCGTAGGCATAGACATTATTGCCACGAGTGATTCTGTAATTCGTCGTGCCATCTTTATGCCAGCCAAGAGTTACGGCTTGATTGCCGGTACCGGCAGATGTCCATGGTCTTGTGACAAGTGATCTCGGACCGTGATTCGGAGATTCAACAGGCATCGGGAAAACATTGTAGCTGCTATCCGGAGTGACCATTACAGGGCTTTCAGGTTGAAGCACCAGATTTAATTTATTATCCTTCTTTTGAAAATGATTTGTTGGTTGATCAAAAGAACAATGCATCACCATGTTATCTTTTCTGATGAATGCACCTGAATGCGCATCGATGAAGATGTCCCATATATTTTCATTGTCGATCTCAGCAATCTCCACTTTCCAAAAGAGAAATATATTTTTTTGTTCACCTTCAAGCCACATCAATTCTGCGGGGATATCCGTTTGGGACAAACCATCTCCTTTAAAAATTACTTTCGTGAATTGACCGGTCTTGTTTTGTTCTTTGCGGATTTCGATTGCATTCGGAAAGTTGTGGCCCAGGTGTGCGGCGGATTGAGCGACAGCAGATTGGGCAGTGATATCCGGAACAGCAGAAGGTGCCTTCGAATGCAGATCATTAATCCAACGGTTTCCAAAGCTCACCAGCCTATCCCCCATAAGATTGAGATTGAGTATCCCATTGAACACGCTGATGTCCTGGTATCGTTGTTCCAGATAGACGTGAGTGATGTTAAGATGCTCGGTTGTGTAGGAGCTTGAAATGGAAAACTCAGCAAGGTCTGCAGGACTCAAACCGAAATCATTTTTGTGTTGATCCAGCAGGGCTGCAATATCAGGCAGGGCAGGCTGAGCGAAGAAATCAGTGGTGCAAAAGATAAGGAGGCTTAATAGTAATGGACGTATCATAGAGGGACAACTCGTTTCAGGAGTTGGGATCCCTAAAGATAAGATTTATATGCCTTTCACTTAATCTTGCATGCTTAGGCTCTCCAGCGTAAATTCATGATTCAATTAAATCAATAATATGATTTATGAAGTCGGATTATGATCAGGTGGCCTTGTCCTGTGTGTTCCTAATCAGGCTTATGCCTGCAAAAAAGAAAATTGCTCCTAAAACAGCGGCCATGAGAAGAGTTCTGGTATTCTTTCCACCTCCGCCACCTTGCATAAATACTACCCCGGCATAAATAAGGCCTATAATTCCTAAGATTGTCAACACTATTCCCAGTATACGCTTTTCCATTTATTTACAAATTAGAGTTAAAATATTATTCATGACTAAATATCATGAGGAAATAAATAACATAACTTCCGTTAAATAGTTGCATCAGAAAGTGACGGGTGCAAATCCAGTAATGGCGGGCTATTCATTCCCTTGTTGTTTCCAATTTATCGTCTTCCCAAATTAAGGAATTAATTTTCCAACCATTACTTGTTTTAATAAATTGAAAAAATTTGGTTCCATACTCCTGGAATCGAATTCCATTCAGGTAGCCGCTTTTTTGATATTTGGAATACCGTTGTGCTATGTGGCCTATTATTTTTGTTTCTTCATGTATTTCGCTTTCTTCAAATTCAGTCAAAGTTCCATCAGATAATATTATTCTTCTTGGTTCAATAAAAGATTGAAGATCATATACAATTTCTGCGGTGCTGCTTTTCTTTATGATGATGGTTTCGGGCAAACAAAGGGTGTGAATTAAATTCCAGTCAGGTTGTTGTTGATGGGTATTAGTGAAAATACTGAAAAATGTTTCGGTCAATTGATCTAACAACAATTTGTCTGGAGAAACTGTGTGCATAAGTTATAATTCATTTTCTTACCTGTTCAATATATGAAAAAAAATCCAAAGGGACAAAATCATTTCAACTCAAAATGCGCCATCATCCCCGCAGCATGATGTTTCGGGAAGTTGTCCGTTAAAGCCCCATGCCTGGATGCCTTTACCGGGAGCTATTTCCCAGGTGAAATCACTGGCTTCGAGATTGTACTCTACTATTTTTGATTGAGTATTCATTTTCGTTTTGATTTAGATTGTTTGTTAAGTTGGTTTTTGATTTTGGATATTATCATTTAACCGCTAATTGCGCAGAAATGAATTCAAAATTATTAACGCCAATTGTATTTTTAGGTCAACCAATTCGCGTTAATAGTATTTGATACTCTGTTGATCATCATTTAAAGTCATCCTTATTATTAAAAAATAATTCTGCGAAATTTGCGGTGGGAAAATAACCCGGCTTTTATTTTAATCGCATGCCGACGCCAAATTCCATCGCGATATTCGCCAGGTTTCCATCGACTGAAGTTATATCAACACTTTTAAATGGGTAGGGATAAAGTGGGATGAACATCCGGTAGCTGAAAAAATATTTCCCGATTCCTTTCTTCCAGTTGTACATCAATCCGAAGTCCGGGCTGACAGAATGTACAGATGCGGATATTTCTTCAAATTCGGGATTCACTAAGGTCTCCTTGATGGCATCATATTTGACACCGGCCATCAGTGAAAATGTATGTGACGAATGCCTGCCATAAAGAGAAGTCCCGATACCAAATTTCTGACTAAGCGTATAATCATAATCAGTCCTGATGTGATTAAAATTCCGGCTCATAGAATTGTGATTTAAAGAAAAAGCCGCTCCCGGGAGAGCGGCTTTTATCATCTTCAGCCTTTACGGCCGTTTGTATTGCACGCAGATCCGCAAGCGCAATGACCGGATTGAATTGTATCACAGGTACACACTACGCATGTGCAATTTGCGCAGGTACAATTGCCTTTTCCACGGACAACCGTGATTTTGTTCTGAGGGTTTTGGCCCATTTTAAATGCTTTGGTCATTTTTTTAGAATTTTATGATTTGATAGGACAAAAGTATTTCCGGCACCTGGGGTGGGTGTTATAGGACTTTGGGTATAAGTTATATAATTTTGGGTTTACACTTTATCGAGCGCTTTACGCTTGGCCAGGCCGACTTCTTTAAAGTGTGAAGGGGTGAGCCCAGTTGTTTTCTTGAATTGAGTAGAAAGGTGGGCCGTACTACTATAGTCAAGTTCAAACGCAATCTCACTTAAAGTCATCTGATTGTAGATGAGCAGTTCTTTTGCTTTTTCAATGCGTTGTTCGATAAAAAAATTCTCAATCGTTCTACCTTCTACTTCTGAGAAGATGCTGCTGAGGTGAGTGTATTCATAATGAAGTTTGTCGGAGAGATAGGAGGGGAGATTGACTTTGCTTTCCTTTTTGTCCACTTCATTACGTGCTTTCTGAATAACAAGTTTTTTTATCTTCTCAATCACGCCACTCATATGGTTGTCGATAAGTTCAAAACCTACTTCCTTTAACTTTACAGTAAGCAATGCATTTTGCTCCGGAGTAAGGTCATTTAATAAATGGATCTCCCCAAAGGTTACATTATGAAAAGGGATGGCCGCCATATTTAAAATAGCTTCGACGGAGAGGACGCAGCGATGACAGACCATGTTTTTGACGAGGAGTGTGGGAGAGGTCATGTAGCCGGAATTGTTGTTATGGAGACCAAGGTAATGTTCTGGAAGAGTTTGAGGAAATTATGATAATCGTTTCGTCTCGCTTTGCTTCGGCTATTTTACGTGTCGTTTCTTGCACAGCACACAGTGGATAATAATTTCGCAGAAATTTTGATGGGG
>JBDUAU010000454.1:0-3775 GCA_040004485.1 Saprospiraceae bacterium | reverse complement strand
TGCTTACACCGGCGCGTAAATTATTTTCCAATGAATCTACTGAAGAAAAAATAGATACAGGCACAACCGGTCAATCTTCAGAAAATCATAATTATGATTTAAATGGAAGCAACAACTGGGCTGTATCCGGTCTAAAAACGACAAGTGGTTTTCCGATCCTTGCCAATGATCCTCACCTCGGCCTCACACTGCCCAACATCTGGTACGAAGTTGAAATCCATACACCGGATGTATCCGTGCATGGTGTATCACTTCCCGGGCTACCTTATGTCGTCATTGGATTTACAGATTCTATTGCATGGGGTTCTACAAATTCGGGACAGGATGTATTGGATTGGTATGATATCACATGGCAGGATAGTAGTCGTCATCAATATCTTCTTGATGGAAAATATGAAGCTGCAACATTACGTCCGGAAGAAATAAAAATCCGCGGCTCAAAATCAATAATTGATACTATCCGATATACAAGATGGGGACCGGTCACAGATGAAGGTGATCACAAAGACATGGCGATGAAATGGATAGGCCACCAACGATCAGAGGCCAATGACATCGCTTATCTGCAAAAAATAAATAAGGCAAAAAATCTTACCGATTATCGTGATGCTGTAAGTGCATTTCAATATCCTGCACAGAATAAAGTCTTCGCTTCTACAGAAGGAGATATCGCTATCAGTGTTGCAGGTGTTTTACCAATTCGTCCTGAAGGGCTTGGACAATATGTGACTAAAGGGGACAGCAGTAAAAATGACTGGCGGGGTTATATTCCGTTTGGAGAAGCTCCGTATATCATCAATCCAAAGCGAGGGTTTGTGAGTTCCGCTAATCAGGTTCCTGTGGATACAACATATCCTTATCCAATGTTGGGAGCCAGATATTTTGAAGATTACAGAGGAAGAGAAGTCAACATGAATCTGGATACAATGCATCATATCACAGTAGCTGATATGGAAGCCTTGCAACAAAATAATTACAATTTACTGGCTGCTGAAATTCTACCCTTGATGTTAAATGCGTTGAGAAATGGAAATTGTCTGAATGCAGATGAATCAAAATATGCGGATCGATTGTCAGGGTGGAATTATCAGCAACACAGAGACAGCCTGCCACCTGTCTATTATGAAATGTGGCTTGAAGCATTTGAAAAACTAACCTTCGATGAACTGGACACACTCGGAGTGATGTATCCTGAAGACTGGAAATTTGTTGAGCTGGTGAAAGAAGGTGATCAGCATCATTTTTTTGATATTATATCCACTCCACAGAAAAAAGAAACATTGAATGACATCGCTTGTATTTCATTCACTACAATGGTCAGAAATTATAATGCGCTTGAGCCGGCCAGGAAGAAAAACTGGGGTGCTTATAAAGCATCTGAAATACCTCACCTTGCGCGGTTTGCTCCTTTTGGAACAGGATTTATATCAACATCCGGTGGGCGACACATCATCAATGCTATGAATAAATCGCATGGCCCATCGTGGCGAATGGTTGTTGAACTTTCCACTCCTCCGAAAGCCTTTGTGAATTATCCTGGTGGTCAGTCAGGCAACCCGGCAAGTCCTCACTACAGAGATTTCCTCGAACATTATTTTGATGGAAAATATTATGAAGTCACTCTGAAAAAAGATCCGGATAGCTGGACTCCGGCAAGACAAATTAATATCGCACCACTATGAAAACAAAGACGATTATTTCATTTCTTATAATGATCATAGGTGTAACAGGACTGGGCTTCATCGCTCCCTGGTGGGCTGGTACTGTATGGGTGGTATTGATTGCAGCCATCATGAGGACAAATAAAAAGCAGGGAATGTTTACCGGAGCTTTTGCTTTTGGCTTAGTGTGGGTAGCAATGGCCAGGTATATGAGTATTCAGGATGGCGTTGATATTATTTCCAAAACAGGAACCTTACTTGGTGGATTGTCACATCAATTAATGATGGTTGTGACGTTGGTGATAGCCTTCATTACCGGCATCTTGTCCGGATGGCTTGGAAGTGCATTAGGACAAACCTTCCTTCCTGTCAAACGTGAAAAAGTGTAACAGGTAAAATATTTCTCATTGTTGAAATTTTTGCGAACAATACATTGTTAGAAGACTTATTGTTCAACAAGGATTAGAATTACATTTCCGACAAAAAATGCATTGTCATCGATGAACGAAAACTCACCTCTTCAAGACAAAGACCTTGCTACGCGCGAAGCACAAAAACGTGTGGACAAGATCAAGAAATTTTACAAAAATCTTGCAAGTTGGGCAGGAACAAGTTTTTTTCTTATTGCTATCGATTTATTTATGACTCATGGCATCACGTGGTCAAAATTTCCGGTTTTCTTCTGGGGCATCGCGATTGTTATGCAATTTTTTGAAATCCTTCGACTTCAGCGAATGGATAAAAACTGGGAAGACAGGATGTTAAAAAAACAACTTGACAGACAAGCATTACCAAATTCTAACCCATCTGAAACAGAGGATTATAGTGAAGATCTTCTACGCAGAGGCGATCAACCGGAAATGGAAAAAGCTGATCTTTCTTCATTTAGAAAATTAAAGAAACCGTGGAAAGATGAAGACCTGGTGTGAATATATATTATGTTTCACTATTTGGGATCTTGCTTAATGTCAATAATCGACGAATACTATACTTCCCGGCGCCGTGAGAAGCTATGACTAAAAGGCCACCGGCTATTGCAATATTTCTCATAAAATATATCGCATTGAGGCGTTGAGTTTGAACCGGATCATTCCAAAATGAATACACGATAAACGTCACCGGCAACCAATAGATAAGTAAAAGCCATACACCCAATTTCACTCTATAACCTGTCAGCAACATCAATGCTCCGATAGATAAGAAAGTAATGGTGATGTAAATCAACAGGTCCGGTTGCCATGTGATTTTATACTGAGCCATTGTCATCTTTGTATGCTCTGCAAACATGATCGTGTCAATAGCTTCATAAAAGAAAATGGCGCTCATCAATAAACGCCCTAATAGATCTAAAACGTGAGACATACCCTCAATTTAATGATACTTTTCCTTAATCCATCGGGCCACTGATCTTGCGGTAGCCTGACCATCCATGGCTGCAGACACGATGCCTCCTGCATAGCCAGCCCCCTCCCCACATGGGAACAATCCCTCTGTGTCAATATGCATGCCAGATGTTGCATCCCTCGGAATCCTTACGGGACTGGAAGTCCTGCTTTCGGTGGCTAACACAACAGCTTCTGCATGAAGATATCCTTTCATCTTGTGATCAAACCCGATGATTCCATATTTTAACCTGTCATAGATCCATGAGGGCAACAATTCATGCAATGGGGCTGAATAGATCCCGGGTATATAACTCGTCTCAGGGAGATCGCGTGAAGTAACCCGCTTGACAAAATCCATAAGGCGTTGGGCCGGTGCAGCCTGTGATCCATTGCCCACACTGAACATATTTTGCTCAACAGAACGCTGGAAAGCCATGGCAATCAATGGATCAGCCGGTGGAATTTTTTCTGATGCACTAAATCCTGCCAGATCTTCAATTTCGACTGAAGTGACAATACCCGAATTTGCGTATTGACTATCTCTGCGCGACAATGACATGCCATTGACTACTATCTCTCCCGGAGCAGTTGCTGAAGGCACGATAAGACCTCCGGGACACATGCAGAAAGAAAAAATCCCCCTGTTGTTTACCTGTGCATTTAATGCATAACTCGCAGCCGGTAAAATGGGCGTCCTTGGCGACATTCCATATTGACATTCATCAATAA
>JBDUAU010000049.1:0-3775 GCA_040004485.1 Saprospiraceae bacterium | reverse complement strand
CATATGTATCTCCAAATTGAGCCTTCATAAATTCAAGATTTTTTCCCCATTCCTGTTTTGATATGGAAGCAGGTTTTTTCAAATCAGGAGTCAGCGCGATGAGGGACGCTGAAGATAAGCGTGATCCAATCTCAAGGTTGATGGCATCCTTATCTACATCTTCACCTGAGAGGGTCCATGCATATTCATTTTCTGAATTTGCTTTTGTCATCGGATCAATTAATTCATTGATATAGGCTTCTACTTTATTCCAGTCTTGCCTGGTCGCGCAATCTTCAATAATCATAGAGGTCATTCTATCATAGATCCCCTGGTTTTGATCTGTGATGCCGAAGTTGGATTTAAATTTATTCCGGATCGCAATCTTATCATCTGTAGTCTTTGCTTTGGTGATTAATGCAATTTGATCTTCCTGTTTCATTATAGACTTCGGATACGCTTTATCAAGTTTTTTACGTAAGGTCATCGATAGTGCGGTATCGCCGATTGATTTTGATGCACGGACCGCGCTGATCAACAGGTCTGTGGACTCACTACTCTTTTTCGAATCGAATGCCATAAGCTGACCTTTAATAACTTTCAGATCATCATCTGATTTTGAGGCTTTGGCTGAAGATGCATAACCTGACAATACATCGGCATTGTTAAGCCACTGGGGATCAGTTTTTACGGCTTCTCTGTATAGTGCAGTGGCTCCGGCATCATCTCGTTTGAGACCTACGGACCTTGCAAAAATTGATGTGGCCATAGCCTGCTCGATTTGACTTGCCTTCGCCGGGCTACCTGTTTTGACTACGGCTTTATGGTCTCCGGCTATTGGCTGATTGTCTGCATCTTTAGCTACGAGTCGAACCCAGTTTGTTTCGGATGGGACCAGAAGAGATATATGAATCCCGTCCTTGTCCGCCATGTAAAAGACGTCATTGGTGACCAACTCTTTCCCTTTAAATGAGTATGCAACCATGTGCATATCCCCTTTCACATCAAGACCTTTAATATCAACATTTACGATTTCACCTGCTTTAGGTGTTTCAGATGACCAGCTCCAGGTTTGAGCATTGATAAGATTAACCGTGAGGACTGTAAGTAAAAGTGCGAATAAACTTTTCATCAGTTTAGATTTGAAAGTAAAGATAACGCTAAGAAATAAGCAGAATTGATTAATATTATGGATGACCTCTACGATCGAAATCAGTCTCTATCCTCTTCATAAGGAATACCCCTCATCCGTAATAAGCTTTCTTCAAAAAATTAAGTCCACTTCGGGTTTTGAGATTCAATCAAATGGGATGAGCACGATCATCATCGGAGATTTTGAGATGATGTGGACTGAATTAGGTCATTTGATGACAATCCAATTATCAGCAGAGGATTCAATCTTTGTGTTGAAGGTTGCCCCCGGTAGAAGGGAGTATGCGGATTGAGGACCAGCTAAGAGTGTTAAGATTTTTTAAATCTTCAAAAATGTTTTTGCGGTCCAAATTTTATTTAGAATTTTGAGGTGAGATGAATGGACATAGATTTGTTGTGACCAATCATTCAAAACGAATTCTCATCGAAAAGTCGCTCCGGTGGAGCGACTTTTTTTTGACCCCATCACTTCGTTTTACCGAACATGTTCGGTCCGAAGTTTCTCCCCTGCATTCTGCGAAACGCCGGGGTATTTGACAGATGTTTTTGTTATTCGGAATAGCGTAACCATTTGATCATTTCTCTGATGGTTGCTTTTTTGCCATACATCAGAATACCTACGCGGTAGATTCTGCTGGTGAGCCAGATGAAAAACCATACGGTGGATAGCATGAGGATGATTGAAACGACGATCTGCCACCAAGGCGGATCAAAGGCTAAGCGGGCAGGCATGATGATCGGAGAAAATAATGGAAACATCGAAGCAAATATTGCAAGTGTTCCGTTTGGATTGGACAGGACAGGAAATAACATGTAGAAGGCAATCAGAACAATAATAATGATAGGCAACATTAATTGCTGGCCCTCTCCCATATCCTCATTGATGGCAGAGCCCATGGCTGCAAACATCGAACTATAAATAAAATAGCCACCAAGAAAAAAAAGAATAAACACCGGAAGGATAAGCCACCATTTGATATTAAAAATGGCCTGGATGATTTGTTGTCCTGTGAATCCGTTGAGTGATTCCTGATCAACCTGCGACACACTACTGACACTCGCTAGCTGTGAATGATCCACGCCGGGTAAAAATGCCTGGGCTATGATCAGAAGTATAGGGATCAGAATAGTCCAGAGTGCAAGCTGTGTAAGCCCAACACCTCCTACACCTATCAACTTACCCATCATAAGATAGATTGGACGCACTGAACTCACCATAACTTCCACTATGCGGCTTAATTTTTCTTCCATAACACTTCGCATGACCATACCTCCATAGATAAAAATCACGAGGTACATGAGGAAGCCCATCAGGGCACCCAATGCTGTGCCAATGATGATATTAAGTTTTCCTGTGGCGGCGGAACCTGAATGATCATTAGGATCCATCGCACCATTCTCCAGCTCGATATCAGCCAAAAAAGAATCAAGCAGTGACTGTTCAATTTTTGATTTGCGCATTCTGTACGCCTGGATCTGATCACCCAGATGAGATTCAATTGATTCTAAAAGAGAAAGAGAAGGTTTTTCTTCGCCATAATAGGATGCCGATATATGTGTGGATGCTGAATCTTTGAGCGCCGGAATATGTACAAGGATATCATAACCCATCGACTGGTATTCTTCCTTCAGGGTATTCAGATTTTTTTCTGAAAACTGATATGGAAAATTCTTGTCATTCGCAGCCATTTCGCGGATGATGCCTGTATCGTCATGGATCAGGACGCGCTGATCGGATTTACTCCCTGCGCTCATAATAAAACCTACCAGGACTGAAAACATTGCAATACCTATAGGTGTCAGAAGTGTCACCAGGATAAATGTCTTCTTCTGAACACGTGTCAGGTATTCTCGTTTAGCGATGATCCAGATTTTACTACTACTCATGGCTGATTCCTTTTACCTGGCGAATAAATATTTCATTGATGGAGGGCAGTATTTCATGGAACGAATGAATCTGGCAACCGGCATTTATCAGGTATTGAAGTAATACATTTGGTGTTCCCTGATTTGGTATTCTGAATGTAGCTGTATGATCTTCGGATTTTACCAATTCCAATCCATCGGTAAATTGCTGTGGCAAATCTCCCGAATAAGATACTTTGTACAGATGTTCCTTGTATTGATTTCTGATCGCATTGACATTTCCTTCCAGGATATTTCTACCCTGGTTGATAAGAATGATGTTTTCACACATTTCTTCAACTTGTTCCATCCGGTGAGTCGAAAAAATAATGGTCACCCCTTTGTCGCGTAATCTGAATATTTCATCCTGGATCATGCTTGTGTTGATAGGATCAAGTCCGGTGAATGGTTCATCAAGGATGATGAGTACCGGATCATGGACAATCGTGGCGATGAACTGGATTTTTTGTTGCATCCCTTTCGAAAGTTCTTCTATTTTTTTGTTCCACCAGTCCAGGGCTTCGAATCGGTCAAGCATCTCCTTGCATTTACGCGTGGCATCCTGAACAGAAAGGCCTCTTAGTTGCGCTAGATAAATAAGATGGGCACCAACTTTCATTCGTTTGTACAAACCTCTTTCCTCAGGCAGATAACCCATCAGGGAAGGATGCTTTTTATTGAGCGGCTCGCCCTGAAAATAAACATGGCCACTGTCAGGGCCCATGATAGTAGTGATGAT
>JBDUAU010000298.1:0-3777 GCA_040004485.1 Saprospiraceae bacterium | reverse complement strand
TCTTTGCCAGTACGACAGGTAATGATCCGTTATTAAGCAATTGGAAAATCTGATCCTTATCTACATTTACGGTGGCATCAGGTTTGCAGTCTACGTCACCAGGTTGTATATAGGCAAAACAAGCTGGATTGTCTTCATCAGAAACAAGGAATTCGAAAATGGTGTGATCGGTCGGAAATGGGCCAATTTCAATAGGCAATTGATCGTAATTGAAATTGCCATAAATATTGTTATTCCCTACGACATTGAAGCCGGTAGCACCAACTTCCTGATATGAAAAGTTAATTATGAAAAAGAAATTATCTACAGAATCACATGGTGTTAAAGTATATTCAAGATTTGAAATATCACATGGATGTGGACCACAAACCGGGCCTTCAAATTCAAAGTTGGTACAACAATTAAAGTTGTCATGCTCACAAATCGTAACCACATATTCTCCTGTTGCATTTGAAGGGAACTGGTTTGAAATAATAGGGATCTGGTTGAAAGCGTAAAATCCGAGATTACGATCCCCTGCATATAAATCAAATCCTGTGGCTGTTACATTCTGATATTGAAAATTGATGATAGCTCCAAATGTTGAATCTGAATTACAAGGAAACGATTGAACCGAAATGCCAAATATGCTGCATTCATGATTTCCGCAGGGAGGATTGACATACGTAAAGGATGCACAACAATCCGGATTGCCCAATGCACAAACTTTAAGTGTCGTACTGTCACCACTCACCAACGGGAATTCCGGTATATGAATAACACCCGGATTAGTATGATAGGTACCGATAAACAGATTATTAGCATAAACCAACACTGAATCTGTTGGCAGGTTATTCCACCAAAAATCAATGTCAAGCGGATACGTTATGGAATCACATGGTCCTGGAATTGCTGTAAGTTCATAAATATGACAGGTGCCTCCACCTATACAATCAGGAGTGAAGTATTGATCCTGGCCACAGCAATCGGGTGACCCAACAGCACAGACATGAATAGTGACCGGATCTCCTGGAATGGTCTGAATAGAGTTTAAAATGATATGGCCACCATTGACAGCGAACTGTCCAATATTTCCTTCGCTTGAAGTAAGGATTACAGAATCTACAGGTAAATGATCGTATTGAAAATCGACAAATAGTACATACGTGCTATCCGTAAGACAATCTCCAACATGAACCTGAAGGTTTGAAATGCTACATTCATCAGGACCGTTGCAATGTGGAGTATTAAATGTGACATCAACACAACATTCAGGATCACCAGCACCGCAAAGATGAATAGTTGTGGTAGGTGATGGGAATACAGGAAAATGATCAAATACGATATGCCCTCCCTGAACCTGAAATGTGCCCATACTATTTCCATTTGCTGTAATCACTACAGAATCAATGCTCAGATGAGCGTATTGGAAATTTAATGCAAGGAGATATGTAGAATCAGGCTGACAGCTTCCTGTATTAACAGCAAGGTTGGAGATATTACAAACCTCTGTACCAATACAATTTGGAGTTACAAATTGGTACGTATCACAGCAATCAGGAGAATAAAAAGAACAGATCCTGACCGTAGTAAGTGAATCAGCAAGCAAAGGAAAATCAGGGATGACTATATGATGATTCGGATCAAAAAAGGTGTCTAATAAAAATCCATTGGCGCTAAGCGTCACGGAGTCAACCGAAAAATTTTCAGTCAGGTATTCGATGACAAGTTCATATGTCGTATCACTGGCGCATGGCCCCGGCGTAGCTACAAGTCCGGAGACTTCACAGTCATTGGGAGTGCAGTCAGGTGTCGTGAATGAGAAGGTATCATAACAAAGATTATTGCCAACGGCAGAAACCGTAATTGTAGTTGTGTTCTCATCATATTGAGGAAAATTGAGTATCCTGATAAAATTCGGTTGCACTTTGAATTTTCCAAAGGAATGACCATTAGCTGAAATATTCACTGAATCGATTTGAAGGTGGGCTGTGTCAAATACAATATCTACAAAAAAGGATGTATCCGTATTGCATGTCCCAATAGTTGCGGAAAGATTAAATATACTGCATTGCGGGCCTTCACAGTTGACAAGTTGAATAGGAATATCAGCACAACAACCTCCTTCATTATGACCACAAATAGTCAATATGGATGTCGTAGTACCTTCAGGAACATTTGTGACGACAAAGGGTATTGAAGCAACATCAAATGTCCCGAGTAGTACCCCATCAAGAGACACATCAACTGAATTGTCTAAAAGATTTTCGTTAAAAAATTCAACGGATATGGCAAAAGTTGTATCCGAGGTGCAGCCAAGATTTTCAGCTGTAATATCAAAAATAGAACAATGACAATCAGGTGAGTTGAACGTCAGTGAAGTACAACAGTTGCTATTATTGAGATCACACACTTGTATCATGTCATTGCCATCTCCGCTGGACGGAAATTCCAGGATCGTCAACGGCAGGGCAGAATAATTATAGGTATCGAAATACTGACCATTGGCGATGAGATTAAAACCGGTTCCTAAAGTACCTGTATGATCAAAGTTGACATGCAGGATATAGGCATTGTTTGCTGTACATTCTCCGGTTTCTGCCTGCAGATTTGATAATGAGCAAATCGTATTACAGGCAAGGGTACCTATTTCAATAGCATCGAAACAGGATTCATTCACAAGATCAGTAACGACGAACTCAAAAAATTGATTGGCATTTCCATTAAACGGGCCCAGAAGTAAGGGTAACTGACTATAACTAAAGTTCCCGAATGATGTACCATTGCCTGTGATTGAAAATCCTTCAGTAGAAGTATTCTGATGATCAAAATTTATGGATATAAAAAAATTTCCATTATTATCACAAGGGATTGGATCCGCCTCAAGATTGTAAATAATGCATCCAGCACAAGGCAAAGCCAGATAAGATTTTGTAGCACAACACCCGGGGTTCTCATTATCGCAAACCGTCACCTGATCTATATTTCCTGAAATAGCAAAAGCGGGCACCGTATAAGGCAGGTCCGCATAATTATGTGTTCCATAATAATATGAATCCGAAAAGATAGAATATCCCTGATGGCCTTTTCCTTCAATATCGATATCGAGCCGAAGTGCATAAGCATTATTGCCATTACATAAAGTGGGCGTTGCATCGAACGAAAGGATATTACAAGGCGGAGGACAATGATATATTCCTAGTAAAGCATCTTTTGTACAAGAGGGCATCGCTTTGTCCTGAATGATAAAATCCCAGTTGATGTTTGTATTTCCATTTAATGGACCAAGTACAATCGGTAGTTCATTGTATCCGAATGTTCCATAGTTCAACGTATTTCCATGAATTGTAAAACTATCCGAAGCCGGATGTGCAACATCAAAATCAAGATGCACCACAAAATTGCCTGTCAGGCATTCCGGATCAATGGAGAGATTATATATCTCACAATTTGTCGGATTACAATCGATAGGAGCAAGTGTAAAATTCTCACAACAGGTAGGACTTGAGTGATCACATAATTTGACTCTTATCGAATCAGCGCCATTCGCTGTGAAATTGATGATGTCATAGGGGAGGCTTGCATATAATGCGGTGGTGGCAAGAGTTCCATTTGCATAATACAAATCGAATGTAGGGCCTGAAGTGTTGGAGTGTTTAAAATCAATAGTGACAGCAGCTATGTTGTTAGTGATGCACCAAATTTTTTCCATTTTAAATTTTGAAAAATCGCAGATGGGTCCACAGTTGGCCGCGGTGATGGAGACAAAATTCTGGCAGTCGGGATTCTGAACATCCC
>JBDUAU010000677.1:0-3778 GCA_040004485.1 Saprospiraceae bacterium | reverse complement strand
AAACTTAAGCAGTTTGTTCAATGTGTCATTTTGGGATGCCTTTTCAAACAGGTCAATAGCGTCCTTGTGTCCGTTGACCATCATCGCAGTATAAGCTTTATCAAAATCACTTCCGTTTTTTTCATTCAACTTATTGTAAGCTTCTTTTGAATCCTCCGTTGGCACAGTAGGGATGTTAATATATTTTCTATTCGCCATTGCAGTCAGATCAGCCATGGACTTACTATGATCCGTTTCCATCATCTTGCCCAGGGCTTTGACATCATTGGTCGTTCCCTTTTGTTGTGCCAGCTGTCCCAACCTGACATCTTCTCCACTGATCTCAGCGGCCTTAACCATAAATAAAGCGTCCTTTTCATCTTTAGGATCATCCATTTTAGCTTTGTTTACGTCAACAGCCAGTTCTTTAGCATCAACTGGCTTGGTGCTATTCTGGCAGGATATAACACCCACTAATATTATACATACAATAAGCAATACAGCAGTTTTAATTTGGCCCAGGGTAGTCATGGTAGAGTTTTTTTTGATTAACGATATGCCAAAGATGATAGCATTTACATGTTCATCCTTTACAGAAATCTGGAAAAATGTTATATAATTCCGAGGAAATCGTGTGCTTCGACACATTTGACTAGCGCTCAGTGCATCGCCAGCTAAACACATCCCTTTGCTATGGTTCGGCATGCTTTTGCGCAACCTCGTGCTATGGTTCGACTTGCATTTCTCAACCTCGTGCTATGGTTCGACTTGCATTTCTCAACCTTGTGCTACAGCTCACCAACCGCAGCTCACCAACCGCAGCTCACCAACCTCAGCTCAGCAACCATAGTGAGATGGGGGTCATAAGTGAACCTCGCTCATCTTTTCTTTGTGAGGCGTAAGTCGTGATTCTTGAGGCCAGAGTGTTTCTAAGTGACTGCCTAAGTGGTCTTAAGTTTCTAAGTGGTAAACCTGTTTAGTGCTCTAGATTTAAGATTTGATTTGCACTATTTTATTTCGTCACTCGTTATTCGTCACTCGTTATTCATTACTAATTACTCGTTACTCATTTGATCTTATGTGTATACTTATTGTACAGGAATGAAATGATCAGCAACAAAATACCAAGGACAACAAAAACGATTGTCTTTGCTATTGTGCTCAGTTCAAGGATATCATAGAAGAACAATTTTATCAGGGTTGCCGCAAATAATACTATTGCCGCTATACGAAGATGCTTTTTGTCTTTCCAGATACCAAGGATAACAAGGATAAGTGAACATACACCCCAGAGAATACTCAGGACAAGCTTGTATGATTGCGTGGATTTCATGATGTCCATCCAGTTTAGTAATTCACTGGTTGCGATCCAAATGATAGTCATGGAGAGCATCAATTCATAAAAGATCTTCAGTTTGGGATAGGAAGGACTTTCAGCGAAAGTGGCAATAAACCGATGAAGGCTATACAAAAATAATCCTGCAAAGGCTATTGAAATATACCTGATCGTCACATTAAATCCTGAATGTTGATAGTATCCGGAAAGCGTCTGATCCAGGTAGTTCTCACGAAGTTCGCTGAGAATATATAAGCCGAGCGTCAGAAATGAAATCAAAACGATGATACCCAGGATCAGTAGTATCCAACGAACAGTGATATTACTGAACATCTTTCGTTTGAGGTAAAACAAAACAGAGAAAAACAGCAACGAATAATTGATAATCCAGGTAATCCTGAAATTGTTCAGATCCTCATTCCTGATATTGTGGCTGTAATCATCACCCGGCGTTGTGATCTCTTTGACAGAAGCGGAATACAACTGCTGGAAATAAAAAGAGATTTCCATTCTTACGGCGAAGTAAAGGACGACGAGCAACAAGGTCGGAAGAATGAAATCAAGCATTTTACTCAGGTCATTCGAAGGATAGATCTCCGTTTTATATTTTTCTTCACTATTAATCTGCGCGATAAAATAAAATGCGCCAATAAATAAAACAGAAGTCAGGAAATTGATATTGATAAATGGTGTCACTGCTGTGGTGATAATATGTGATTCATACACATCATAAAGGTTCACCCAATCGGACAACAAGCTCAAAAATGCAAGAGCCATCAGGGGGAAAGAAAGCCTTTCATACATTGGTATACCTTTCGTTCTTCCGATCCAGAATAACAATGCTGCTTCGCCTGTCCATAAAAGTGTTACCCAGTTGCCATCAAGTTGAACAGGTACGGCGATTGTAATAAAAATGAGGAACAATCCGGCGACCAGAAAAAACAGGTTTCTATCCGCAAGCTTTTGGCTGTATATGAGCGTAGCCACCAGAAAATGGATGACTGCATTGCATAATGTGAATAATCCCAGGAGACGACTGTTGTCATCAGAGTCATTCAACATATAATAACCAATGCCATAAAAAATAAATGAATTGGACAGCAGGACCAAAATATCTCCATATTCGAATTTTTCCTGTTTGATCAGTTTGTACGCCAGGAAAATAAAATAGAATGTAAAAAAGAAGATCGTAAGGAATATCATTGCCAATCTGAAATGGAGTGATGGATCATAGTCGGTGAAAACCCAACCTGAGAAAATAATCCATGTGAGGATGAACGATGAGTAATAAAGTATTTTCCAATATTTCTTTATGGCTATAAAGAGGATACCGATGTTGATGATAGCCATGTACGAAAAAAGAATTTCAACATTACCGGATCCTTCGCTGAGTAAAAAAGGTACAGCATAAGCACCCACAAGTCCGATGATCGCTATCACCTGGCTATTGTATTTAATCGCCGTCACCACAGTAAATACAGTAAACAAAACCATCAAGGCAAACGCCGCAACCATTGGCATCAATCCATAAAAACTGTACGCTGCATAGGTGATGAAATACATGATCGCTATCGCACCACTCTCGAGAACAGCGCTGAAGTTTTCATAATTTTTCCTGAGCCTCATACCAACTCCCATCAATCCCAATCCCATCATGTAGCCCAGAATAATCCTTGTCAATGGACTGATCAGATCGTGATCGATCGAATATTTAGCGCCGATGGCCACACCGATGACAGTGATAGCAATACCAATCTTGTTGATAAGATTTTCGCCGATGAATTTTTCGACGTCTGATTTTTTGGCCGGGGATGTATTTGATTGATTGAGGGGAGCTATTGGCTCTTCAACAAAGGGTTTTACCTCATTTGTAAAAGGAATCGGTGGTGGGAGGTTTACTTTTCTATGTTCGGAGATCGGTGTCACGTAAGATTCTTCGATCACTGGGTGGGTCATCTCTCCCTTTGTGGTGCTCTCGTCGACTGTTTTCAGCCTTATGATTTGTGTCCGAAGTTCATTGATCTCCCTGGAAAAATCTTCGTGTCTTTTTAAAAGCGAGTCAAGTTTTTCAAGGAGTTCATTGATGTGGGGAGCATTTGCGGACATAGGGAGCGAGTTTTCGTTGGTCTTTGTGATCAAAGTTAACGAAAGGCTGCAATTATGTGAGTTGTGAGTTGTGAGAGACGTCAGGAGAGAGGCGTCAGGAATGAGGCGTCAGGAGTGAAGTGGGAGACATGAAGTTAAGATTATATCTCCCGTCTGCTCGAAAATTGCAAAGGGCTCAAAAAAAAGAGGACGCAGATAAAATAAGAAAAAAGAAGATTTATTAAGATTTGATTTTCATTATATATTGATCATTGCCTGTTGCCTATTGCTTACGGTTGCTGAGCTGTGGCACGAGGCTGAGTTTAGCTGGTCGAAGCATTGCTTATTGCCTATTGTTTTTGCCTATTGGTTAAAACT
>JBDUAU010000653.1:0-12797 GCA_040004485.1 Saprospiraceae bacterium | reverse complement strand
TAATTGTACCGGAGACCCCGTAATTACATTTAGTGATACACAGATTAGCGGTTCATGTCCTCAACAATACAGTATTCAGCGAAGATGGATCAGTACAAATGCATGCAATTTCGCAGACACATGTATTCAGATCATTACAGTGGTTGATACAGTGCCTCCTGTCATCACTTATCCGGGGAATATCACTGTTTTCTGCCCTGCCACGGCGGTATTTGCATCGCCTGTAGTCACGGATGCTTGTGACGCGTCGGTCATAGTAACATTTACGGATGTCATAACTTCAGGAGTTTGTCCTGAGCAAAATATTATCACCCGGACATGGACAGCCACCGACCATTGTGGTAATACAAGTACTTGTGTTGCTTCAATAACTTTCCAGGATGATACCGCTCCTTTGATGACTTGTCCTGGGAATGTCACTATTAACTGCCAGGAAGATAATTCATCAGTATACACAGGAGTTGCGACCGCTACAGACAATTGCTCATCTGTTGTGATAACACAAAGTCAGGCTAGCGCGCAAAACCCGGATGTAGATGCCTGTGACCATTATACTTATGTGATTTCACGACAATGGACTGCCATGGATGCCTGTGGGAACAACACCATCTGTGTGCAGACAATAAATGTCAGAGATATAACTGCTCCCGCTATTACATGTCCGTCAGATATTACAGTCTTGTATCCTGCAAGTACATTGCCAGCGAATACAGGAAATGCAACAGGCCTTGATAATTGTGATTCCGGTCTCGCGATGACGTACACAGATATATTATCTGCTAATGTTTGTCCCAGTGTCAACAAAATCACACGAACCTGGCATGCCGCTGATGCTTGTGGGAATTCCAGTACATGTCAACAGACTATTGTTATTGACGACAGAGGAAGCATATGTGGATCTGTCCACGATGATCTTGGACAACCAATTTCAGGAGTTGAAATCAGGTTAGAAGCTGATGTAAATAACAACCTGATTTTTGATGGCGGTGATACACTGATTGCAACATTGTTTTCCATTGCTGGTACAGGTCAATTCTGTTTTCAACAAATCAGACCATGTAGTTATATACTGGTTGAGATACAGCCTTCTACCTATGGTGACTTATCAGACTTTGACAGCACACCGGATCCGGATGGAGATGATAGCGGGGATGGACCGGATAACCAGATACCTGTGAACTTAACTGCGGCAGAAAATGACGGAGATAACAACTTCATAGATATTAAATGTCCTACACAATTGCCCGTGATCACTCCTGATACAATCTGTGCAAATGGTAGTGTTATTTTTCAGATTAGTGCTTTACCGCTTGGTGCATTAACGTATTCATGGGATTTTGGAAGCGGATCAAACCCGGCCACAGGTATAGGTCTTGGGCCTCATACTGTGAACTATATTACTACTACTGACAATCAGGCAAATGGGGCAGTGATCACCATGGATATCCAAAAAACGGGGTGCCTACTTTTATCCGGACAGGTAAGTAGTGTAGAAATAAACCCATATCCTAATGCAGCAATAAATCAAGCAGCCTCCGGGACATGTTACTTTTCGACCAGGACATTTCGACCTGAATATGCTGAGATACCAGGTGCAACTTATTTATGGACATTCGGATCGGGAGCAGTCCCTTCATTTGCTACTGGTTATGGTCCACATGATGTTTATTATACGAGTACCGGCACTAAAACAGTCAAACTGGTCATTATGCCCAATGAACCGGGAGCTCAATGTCCTGATAGTTCTTCAGTGATATTTACGATTACATCATGTCCCTCAAATATTACAGGGTCAGTAAAAACAGTCGAAGGAGTAGGTATTGGAGGAGTAACTGTCAGATTATATACAGATAATAATTATGATGGAATGCCTGATGATTCCATATGGGTGATATCAAAGAATACTGTATCCGGAACGGGTAATTATTCTATGACATTAGTCACCCCAGGTAATTATGTTCTTGTGGAGATCCAGCCAAGCGGGTATGTTTCATTTGATGATGGTGATATCAGTCCCGACGGCGATATTGTTTCTAATGTTGATTCATTGGACAATATCATTCCCATTACCATTCATCCATCGCTCACTGATGGTGGGAATAATTTTGTTGAAAGCCTTGGACCGGGAGATATATCAGGATATGTATTTGATGATGCTGATGTCAATAATGTTCCTGGTGCAAATGAAGGAATAGAAGGTGTCACCGTAAAGCTTTTTAGCGATACGAATGCTGATGGACATGCAGACAATATGACACCCATTGCCACGCAAATAACTTCAGCTATAGGATTTTATTCATTCCCTCTTGTCCCCTTAGGCCATTATGTACTAGCAGAGACTCAGCCTTTAAATTACACTTCAGTGATGGATTATGACTATACTGAAGATCTTGATGTTCCTACAAATGTTG
Source organism: Saprospiraceae bacterium (assembly GCA_040004485.1). Lineage (GTDB taxonomy): Bacteria > Bacteroidota > Bacteroidia > Chitinophagales > Saprospiraceae > Opimibacter. The sequence continues at coordinate 10,386 of JBDUAU010000653.1, read as the reverse complement.
AATTGCATGATGATACAATTCCTGTACAAATTATAATAGGTGAACATGACGACTCGAATTATTTTGTAGAAAGTTCGGGCTGTATTTTGGAAGTCATGAACACACTTGATGGTGGCCCTGGATCTTTACGCGCAGCTATTGCCTGTGCACAGGATGGAGATACAGTCCGTTTCTCCAATGCCCTTTCAGGCATGACGATTATGATTACGTCCAGCAGAATTGAAATAAGTAAGCGACTTATCATCTTGTCCACACTGGCACCTCGAGTAACAATTTCTTCTCAGATTCCAGGTGTATTTAAAATCCTTGGCAATTTGCTTGTTGAATTCAATCAGGTTGATATTGTGAGCGGGTTAACGATCGACGAAAATGCAGGAGCAGCTTTTGAAAATTACGGTAGTCTAAAGCTTCATGATATCCATTTACAACGAAATCCTGGGCTCCCTTCCGGTCAGTTTCTAATCCGTAATATGGCAAACAGTAACCTAATGTTTAGTGGTAGTTGCTTTATAGAAATGTACTAAGTCCGTTATTTCAAAGGGACTGGTCAATGGTATCAATTTCCATTTTCTGAAGGAATGGCACCAAAAGATTGTTGAAATAGACAACTTTCAAAGCGACTGTTAAGACAGATTTCCTCCATTTAGTAGCCACAAGCAATTTTTTAAGGAAAAAATAAATTTTCTTGGATAATCCGGGGTGCATAGGATTTAAAAACCAGAGACATATTAAAGAAAATAGTATGAAATAAAATTTTTAAGTTGCATCAAAGGTTAAAAATTAAATGCATTATGTAATGATAATAAGATCATTATAAATATTAAATAGTTTAATGTGTTAAATTTATTAAATAAATATGATTTCATAAAATAAGATGAGCAGATCTTTATTGGCTTCCTTGTGTTGTATATCCTACAAGAATGTTCATAAAACTATTTTATGGAATAAAATATGTTGTATATGAATTATCTTAGAGTTGCTTTTTGCCCCCCTGGCGTAATGAACCAATGAAAAGCACTAAGATTATAAGGAGTTGACACCCAATGCAGCCCTGATGAATGAAACTCTTTAATCTGAACAAACGTAATTATGACATTGTTAACGAGTCTCAAAATGAGCGTGTTTTCTCCTGAAACACAGCTCAAAAGTACTGTGATGGGTAAGTATCCATTGTACAGGCATTCCATCTTAATTGTTATCACGCTATTTTTTGTACTCATTTTAGTACCTGTGCATGCTGAACCAGATCTTACTAATAAGGAATCCGATCTGTATTCATCTTTAAATTCACCTGTACCTTGCATTGGACTTGCAGAGAATGAATCAATGATGGTTGATCCGGTCATCACCGTTCGCTTTTCTAACCCACGTTTTTATTGCGATACCTCAAGGTATATTGTTGATGTGGAATTCCAATCCAATACAGCTAATAAGGAGATATTTGGGATGAATGTCAGATTTTGGTATGATGACAATCTTTTGGAATTTGTAAGATTTCAGGGCTTTCCATCTTCTTATGGTGCTGTAGCCCCGAGTCCGCCTACCGTAACGTCAGTTAATGTAGGGACTTCATGGTTTGGCTTTCCAACGATCGTTGCAGACTATGTCAATGGGGCAATGCAAAAGACCTCTACAAATGCAACTCCAATTTATATTTCTACTAACGGATGGACGAAGCTGTTCTCCATCGTATTTCATGTAGATGATCCGAATGCTGATTACAGTAATTTCTATGCTTCAGTCATCGGCGATTTAGAACTTAACCCTGCCAATGGAGGATTCCTCCCTGGTAATGATGGTATTGTCATTACGCTGGTCAATACCAGTGGTGGTTCTTTACCTGCCACGGAGAATACTATTCCTTTAAATTGGGTTTACCAGGGAAGTGGAGCAGCGCCTTACGGTCATACTTCTTTTACAACAATGGCACCTTTTTATAATTGTGCACCTCCGATTACCTGTCCTGCAAATGTCACTATTGCCTGTGGAAGCTCAACATTACCTGCTGTCTTAGGTACAGCAACTTCTGCCGATTATTGTATTGCAGGTACTCCGGTAATAACATATTCTGATGTTCAAAGCGGTGGAGTTTGCCCTCAGTCAAACCTGATCACAAGGATATGGTCAGCTACAGATAGCTGTAATAACCATTCTTATTGTCAGCAATACATTACCGTCGGTGCAGGTAGTTGCAGTCTGATAGTGACTAATGATAATGATTCGGGTACCGGATCACTTCGCGATGCTATCAATTGCGCTCTTTCAGGAGATACTATAACCTTTCACTCATCCTTGGCAGGTACTACAATTCTTATAAATACGACGAAATTTATACTTAATAAGAATCTCTATCTGCGATCTAATATTACCCCAAGAGTAAAAATAAAATCCACAGTACCGGGTTTGTTTGATATTGCTGCTAGCAAGAGTATCGAATTTAAAGATCTTGATATTATAAGCGGTATAGCCACAACAAACAATGATGGCGCAGCTTTTAATAATCTTGGAACACTCAAGTTAATAGGTGTAAAGGTTTATCGAAATACAGCTTTACCTACAGGTCAATATCTGATCAGAAACAAACCTGGTAGTCAGTCGACGTTAAGTGGCAGTTGTTTTATTCAAAACAACTAAGTATAGTCACAAGACTATCTTGTTTTAACAGAGCATGATCCGTTCACTTTTGTGGAGACATCTATTATTGTCATAAAGAATTTTATCTGAACCGATTCTTAATTTATTGATGCTGGACCAGCAGGATGTGCTCTGATATTTTAGCAAGATTTTGATTAACCTGTGTCTCTGATTTTAAAAGATCATAAATGCTGATCTGGTCAAGAAGATTATCCATACTAAGCTGAACTATAGTCCAAAGAGATCTTAGAGAACAATCTACAGAATTTGTACACAGGGAAAGATTTCCGGAATGTTTGCCACAGAATTTGTCACTGTATATGGCTCCTCCAAGTGATTTTAAAACCTGATTTATACGAATATCTTTTGGAGACATAGCAAGGATATATCCTCCTTTATGTCCGCGCATACTCTGGATAAAGCCTGCCATCCGAAGCGATCTTGTAATTTTTGCAGCGTAAGCCTGAGATATATTTTCCAGTTCGCTGATTTGTGACAAATTAAGGCCTTCCTCAGGGTGAGCGCGTGCTATTTGTAACAATATCCTTAAGCCGTATTCGTCTGTAGCTGAAATTTTCATAACTAATTAATTTTATTAAAACATATCCAGTGCCATTTTTGCTTCATCACTCATTTTTGATTTATTCCATGCAGGTTCCCACACTAGTTTGAGTTCGACATCAGTGACAAAATCAAGTGATAATAATTTCTCCTGTACTTCGATTGGTAAGCTGCCCGCCACAGGGCATGCAGGAGAAGTTAAGGTCATCGTGATATTAACTTTCCCTTGATCATTGATCTCTAAGGAATAAATTAATCCAAGCTCCCAAATGTCTACAGGAATTTCAGGATCAAAAACTTCTTTAATCTTTTGGATCATCAATTCTCTTTGCTGTTCTCCCCCGGATTGATGATTACCTATAGGATGATCGGGGATATGTCGGGCATAGGATTTAATTTGTTGTACCATACTTTTCAATCCGTTTGACCGGGTAGGGGACAGGTGAGATTTGAGTCCGATTTCTTCAATAAAATAAAGATCTGCACTAGCTACCTCATCTAGTTTCTGACCTGAGAGCACACGTATGAGCAATGCTATGATCCCTTTGGTGATAAATGCATCACTGTCGGCATTCAGGTATATTCTTCCTTCTTTGTCTTCGGCATGTAGCCACACTTTTGACTGACATCCTTTTATGGAAAAGAGATCAGTCTTATATTTTTCCTGCAGAGGAGGAAGTGCTTTTCCCAGATCAATCAGATACTCATATTTATCAGTCCAGTCGGTGAACTGAGAAAATTCTTCAATGACTTTTTCCTGTTCTTTTGATATTCCGGATATCTGAGTTTGCATCATGACAGGATTTTGATTGCCTTGTGCGTAGCTTTTACAAGCTTTTCAATTTCCTCAGCAGTATTATAGATCGCAAAAGAAGCCCGTACTGTCCCAGGGATTTGAAAGCGATCCATCAGAGGTTGTGTACAATGGTGACCTGTCCGGACTGCGATACCTTGCTGGTCAAGTATTGAGCCTATATCATAAGGATGAAGGTCTTTTATATTGAATGAATAGACAGATGCTTTTTCGGGTGCTTGTCCGACAGGGATAATGCCAGGTAAATCGCTCATGGTCTGTGTGCATAATTTCAAAAGCATTTGCTCATGTTGCATTATTGATTCCCGATCGAAGGAGGATATGTATTCGCACGCAGAAGCGAGGCCAATTGCTCCTGCTATGTCCGGAGTTCCGGCTTCATATTTGAATGGAATCTTGTTATACGTGGTGCCTGACCATTTTACCTGATCGATCATTTCACCTCCTCCTTGCCATGGAGGTAATGCATTCAACCAACTTGCCTTTCCATATAAAATACCAATGCCTGTGGGGCCATACATTTTATGACTTGAAAAAGCATAAAAATCTACATCCAGGGCTGATACGTCAATCGGTAAATGAGGTGTTGCTTGTGCACCATCTAATAGTACAGGCACTCCATGATGATGAGCTATTTGAATGATTTGTTCAACAGAATTTATAGTTCCCAGCGCATTACTGACATGAGCTAAGGCGACAAGTTTTGTTTTCTCGTTTATTGACTTGACAAGCCAATTGATGTCAAGTGATCCATCATCAAAAACAGGTATAACCTTTATATGCGCACCTTTCATAGCACATATCATTTGCCACGGTACTATATTTGAATGATGCTCAAGTCCGGAAAGAATAATCTCATCTCCCTCTTTTAATTGAGACATTCCAAATGTATAGGCCACGAGGTTAATAGACTCAGTGGTTCCGCGGGTAAATATGACTTCTGAATCTGATTTAGCACCTATGAATTGTGCAATGCTATGTCTTGCTTGTTCAAATGCTTCGGTAGCTTCCTGACTTAGTTGATGGACTCCCCGGTGAACATTTGCATGCAGGTGACGGTAATAATAATCCATTTTGTCTAATACAAAGTCAGGTTTCTGACTCGAAGCTGCATTGTCAAGGTAAACTAATGGATGATTGTTGACCGTGCGATTTAGGATGGGGAAATCCTTTCGTATTTCATTTACATCAAATGATTTTAATTCCGTGCCTGAAGACATGATGTTCATTCTCCAATCCCCATTTGTGAACTTATATAATTTCTCATGTTTTCATTCGGCACTTTATTAAGTACTTCGGCGATAAATGCTTTTTTCAACATGTGTTTTGCTTTCCCGGCCGGTAATCCTCTTGACATAAGGTAGAACAATGCTTTCTCATCCAATTGTCCTATTGTTGCACCATGGCTGCATTTCACATCGTCAGCAAAAATCTCGAGTTGAGGTTTACTGTTCATGAGGGCAAATTTTGATAAGACAAGTGTATCATTTTGTTGAAAAGCATTTGTCTTTTGGGCATCCTTGTGCACCAGTACCTTTCCATTGAAAGCAGCACTGGCCTGATCATCAATTATTCCTTTGTAAAGTTCATGGCTTTCACATTGAGGAGCTTTATGATTTATCCGTGTCTGATGATCCATAGTTTGCTGTCCGGTGGCCAGAAATCCTCCATGCAGCGAAGTGTATGTATTTTGATCATCCAGTTCTACCTCTACATTATTTCGGGTCAGAAGACCTCCATGGTCAAACGCGAAAGTTTCAAATCGGCTATCTCTTTGTTGCGTTACGAATAATTTATAGACCAGATTATGTGTTGTCGAGAGCTCCTGCCATTTGATATGTCTGACGATCGCGTTTTTTTCCAGATGCAAATAACCAATGGAATTGATAAGAGCTTCTGCGGAAGGGTTTTTACTTTCCCTGTTATATTCAAATCGCTCGATCAATTCAACCTGGCTTCCCTGCCCACAATGGATAAAAAATAACGGATGCGAAAATGAAATTTCAGCCTCATCATGCACAATCCGGATTTCAATCGGGAGATCAACTATTGTATTTTTTGGAATAGATAAAAAGAACCCGTTCGTATTGAATGCAAAATTGAGTAATTCAAAAGCCCTGTTTGATGTGGGTATTGAAGCAGATAAGTAATTACCAAAAATGTCTTTCCATTCAGCATTTTCAAATGCCTCGTACAAAGGAATTATTTTGAGACCCAGTGAGGCCAGTCCGGGACCAAGATCTGTCAAGGCGACTTTTCCATTAATGACCGGGATCACGTATGAATCCATTTCCGGGATAGTGGGTATACTGTATGCAGGTATATGTTCTGCTAATTTATACTTAGGGGCTATAAGTTTTTGAACAGACGTATATCTCCAGTCTTCATGTTTTTTGTCAGGGAACTGAACGCTTTTTAAATCTTCGAACGACTTGAGTTGGAATTGATGCATTGCACTTCCGGACAAACCATTAAGGCCTGCCTCTAAATTCCGGAATAGAATATCCAGATGATCAACTATATTTTCTTGTTCTGTCATTACACGATTTGCCTTTAGGCTGGAATTGCGGGTGATTCTTTTATCCAGTCATAACCTTCTTCTTCCAGTTTCAATGCCAATGATTTATCACCTGTAGCGACGATCTTTCCATTAGATAATACATGAACGAAATCAGGTATGATGTATGCAAGCAAACGCTGATAATGTGTCACCACGATAAATGATCTTTCCGACGACTTCAATTGATTGACGCCGTCAGCCACTATTCGAAGGGCGTCAATATCTAAACCTGAATCCGTTTCATCCAGGATGGCGAGTGTCGGTTCTAACAACAACATTTGCAGGATCTCATTTCTTTTCTTTTCGCCACCGCTGAATCCATCGTTAAGCGATCTCTTAAGCAAGTCCGGATCCATCTCAAGGGACTTCATCTTTGACCTGACATATTTGAGCATTTCCAACGCATTAAGTTCAGGAAGTCCCTGATGGACTCTATGAACATTAATTGTGCTTTTTAAAAAATTTGAATTACTCACACCCGGAATTTCGACAGGGTATTGAAAGGCAAGAAAAATTCCATCGAGAGCACGTTCATCTACTTCCATCTCAAAGAGATCACGGCCTTTATACAGGATGGAGCCGGATTCTATTTTATATTCTTCGCGACCTGCTATGACATTTGCCAGCGTACTTTTTCCGGATCCATTAGGACCCATGATCGCATGCACTTCACCTTTGTTGATGGTAAGGTTAAGGCCATTCAAAATGGAATTGCCGGCAATGGAAACATACAAGTCCGAAATTTGTAATAACGGTTTCATCTCTTTTATCTTAATTAAGTTGTCCTTTTATTTCAATTTTAACCTACACTACCTTCAAGACTTATGGCTAAAAGTTTTTGTGCTTCGACAGCAAATTCCATCGGTAATTCATTGAATACTTCTTTGCAATATCCATTTACAATCATGTTGATCGCATCTTCTTCACTGAGTCCTCTTTGCTTGCAATAGAAGAGTTGATCTTCTCCTATTTTTGATGTTGTGGCTTCATGCTCTACTCTTGCATTAGGGTTATCAACTTCGAGATATGGAAACGTATGAGCACCACACTTATCGCCCATCAGAAGTGAGTCGCATTGTGAAAAATTTTGTGCACCATCTGCTCTTTTTCCGATTTTGACAAGACCACGATATGAATTATTACTATAACCTGCTGAGATGCCTTTAGAGATGATCGTGCTTTTTGTGTTTTTACCTATATGAAGCATTTTTGTTCCAGTATCAGCCTGCTGCCTGTTGTTCGTAACAGCTACTGAATAAAATTCACCTACGGATTCATCACCTTTCAGGATAACACTTGGATATTTCCAGGTGATAGCTGATCCGGTTTCAACTTGTGTCCATGTGATTTTTGATTTGTATCCTGCGCAAATACCTCTCTTCGTGACGAAATTGTATATACCGCCTTTTCCATCTTTATCTCCGGGATACCAGTTCTGAACGGTTGAATATTTTACGTAGGCTTCATCTAATGCTACAATTTCTACAACGGCAGCATGCAATTGATTTTCATCGCGCATAGGGGCTGTACATCCTTCGAGATAACTGACATAGCTTCCTTTTTCAGCGATGATCAGTGTTCGTTCAAATTGACCGGTGTTAGCTGCATTGATTCTGAAATAGGTGGACAATTCCATTGGGCATCTCACTCCTGGAGGGATGTAACAAAATGAACCGTCACTAAAAACGGCAGAATTGAGTGTGGCGAAGAAATTGTCAGTATAAGGCACAACGCTACCCAGATATTTTTTGACGAGTTCCGGATGCTCTTTTACAGCTTCACTGAATGAACAGAAAATGATACCAAGTGTGGATAATTCTTTTTTAAATGTGGTCGTGACAGAAACACTATCGACTACTGCATCGACAGCAACTCCGGCGAGGATTTTTCTTTCTTCGAGAGGTACGCCCAGTTTGTCAAACATTTTGAGCAGTTCAGGATCTGCTTCATCGATAGAGTTTAGTTTCTTCTTTGGCGCTGCAAAATAGATGATGTCCTGATAGTTGATGGCCGGATAGTGGACATTTGCCCATGTAGGTTCCTTCATCGTGAGCCAGAGTCTGTATGCCTTCAGCCGCCATTCGAGTAACCATTCGGGTTCTTCTTTTTTCAGACTGATAGCGCGTACCGTTTCTTCTGACAGGCCTTTCGGGAAGGTGTCCATGTCCAGCAGGGTAGACCAGCCGTACTTATACTCGGTTTGTGTGTGGACCTCAAGGGTCTGCATGCTATCATCACTCATATCCAGTGTCCTGTTGCGGGTGTAAAGTTCGTCATTCTGTTACAAAAAAGTATACATTAAACTATACAATTTTGTAGTGGATTGGTTCACTGATAAGGTATAGAACATTCTGGTGAAAAGCTGGACTTTAAATAGCAATCTATTATATTCAATATCAATGCTATATACATATAATTATATACATATGTTTTGGTTAATGGTTCAGTTTTAACTTAATTTATCTATGACTTTTTTGAAAGAAGGTCATATTTAGGAAAAGTGCCTTTGTCCGGACCTTTGAAAGGGTAGACTGGTTTTTAGATGGTGTCTCAGCCTGGATCTAAATTTTTTTGTTTTTATTAGGTAATAAAGGATAAAAAACTATAAACGTGCAAACTTTTATGAATAAAAATTCTGTTGCGGCTTAGGAAAGTACGGTCACTCTGGTTTAAAATATATATTTGTAAAGCAATCAACAAACTAAACATGACAAAGAGCGCAAATAATCACAAGGCGGCTCCTGCTGCTAAAATGGCTGTTAAGTCAGAGACTATGGCTAAGTCTGGTTTATTTGCTAAATCAGGAAGGGCTAACGATAGCCTATTGGATAGGCAGGCTCATAGACAAGCCAACAACATACTTAAAGCCCTTGATGAAGCCAACGAAATCCACGCAGGCAGGAAAAAAGAAACCTCATTCAGTGAGTTCCTCAAGGAAATTTAAAATTATCCTTACTGATATTTTTAAATCGGAAACTAAAGCACTCGCTAAAAAATACCCGCATATTAAGGATGACTATTTAGTCCTAAGTAAGGAGATATTCCCTGAAAAATCCATGGCCGATATCATTCCTTAGATTAAGGTCAAATTTTGAGTACACATTTCTGAAGTGAAATAAATCTGTGTGGTTGAAAAAGGTTTACATAGCTTCATTCAAATTGGTAGCGGATTAATAGTATTTTTTTACCTCAGCCGATATGACATTTTTCACGTCATTCCATTTAAGGTCTTCTTTAATCATCAATACATTATCATCCATATCAGCATCCTCGAAATAAGTCATGCTTCGAATAACAGCAAACTCTGATCCGTCATCAAATTTTCTAAGATAAAATTCTATCAGCTCAGGCAATGAATATTGACGTAAGAGGAATACCAAATCATAAAAATCTCTTTTTCTTCCCCTTCCTGCAATAGCTGCAAGCTTCATGGCTCCGATGTCAGGAATGGAAACAAGTCGTATGCCTTCAATTTCTGTAATCGCTGAAATAAGTGGGTATCGATAATTTACAAAATCAACTTTTACATCTCCGACATTTAAAACAAATATATTTTTACTTTGAGAAAGTATGTTTACGGGTTCTAAATCGTGTAATTCATCCAAAATTTCTTGTGCTTCGAATGGCCGTATACCAAAAAGGTCCAAGTCAACGGAAAGTCTGTGACCTATCTGCAATGCCAGAGATGTGCCTCCTGCCAGATTAAAACCGGTTAAAGCCGGTTTGGCCATAATTTTTTTTAAAAGTTCCAGTGTGCCTGGGAAGACAGCTTCTCGGTAAAACATCGAAATTGTTCTTTGGGTATATCAAATATGCA
>JBDUAU010000158.1:0-3788 GCA_040004485.1 Saprospiraceae bacterium | reverse complement strand
ATCAGTTGTCATAGTACTGCGACTGCTTCACTAAATGCTTTTGCAAACGGAGGAAAGCCACCGTTAAAATATTTGTGGAGTACGGGACAAACTGCATCAACTATCAATGGACTGATGGCCGGTACATATTTGTTGACAGTGACGGATGCATCAGGTACAGTCACCACTGCATCATTTTCGATATCAGAACCTGATCCAATCAGCGTGGTAGTCACTGCGGATGCTATAGCTTCATCGGGTGGCATTGATGGCAAGGCAACGGCAAAAGTGACAGGAGGATCCGCACCTTATCAGTACAACTGGGACAATGGAGAGAAATCAAATAAAGCAGTGAAGCTTGCAGCAGGTAATCATATTGTTTCCATTTTAGACGCGATGGGATGCACTACAACAGGTGTAGTGGATATTTCAGAAAATATTTTGGCCTTGGAAGTATCCATCACCCAAAAATCAAAAATCCTTTGCGCCGGATCCCTGGATGCTAATATTGAAGCTACTGTCAAAGGAGGCAAAGCACCATTCGCATATAAATGGAATGCATCATCAAGCTCAGCTTCATTACCCAATATTGGCCTGGGGCTTTACACATTGACAGTCACAGATGCTACAGGACATACAGCGACATCAGTCATCACGGTGGACTCACCACAACCACTAAAAGTAGATGTGAAAATTGATGCACCTGCCTCTACAGGGGGCGCTGACGGGAAAGCAACTTCAACAGCAAGTGGTGGAACAGGAAGATATACTTATGTATGGGATAACAATGAGAAGACAGCAAAAGCCGAAAAACTTGCAGCAGGTACGCATAGGCTGACCGTGACGGATGAAAATGGATGTACAACTGTAACTAATGTCGACATCGCAGAAAATATTCTTCCACTTGTGATTAAAATCAATCAGGATAAAAAGATTAAATGCAATGGCCAACAGGAAGCATCACTTAAGTCTGATGTGACAGGAGGCAAACAACCCTATACATATTTATGGTCCGGGGCTGGTAAGCAAGGGAAAGGTGAATCTATCAATGATCTTCCTGCCGGGATGTACACATTGAGTATAACAGATGCAACCGGTGCTGCTGTCACAAAACAATATGAAGTCACTGAGCCAAAAGCATTAAAGGTTACATTGGATAATATGTTACCTGCATCAACGGGTAATGCAGATGGTGAAGCAACAATCAGCGTGGCCGGTGGTACACCACCCTATTCAGCTACAAACATAGCATCACCATCGGGTAGCACTTCTTTCAAAGCAAACAAGTTGAGCCCTGGAATACATCAGGTGACTGTCACTGATGCTGCAGGATGTACAGCAGAGATTGTGATCAGTATTCCTGAAAATATTCTTCAGCTCACCACTTCGATACATCAGACAAAAGAAATATTGTGCAATAGCAATTCAGACGCAGCAATTGAAGGAACAGTAAGAGGAGGAAAACCACCATACACATATGCATGGAATACCGGTCAGACCACCACGAATCTTTCTAATCTCGCTGCAGGAAATTATACATTGAATGTAACTGACGCCTCTGGTCAAAAAAGCAGTGCAGAATTAAAGGTTATAGCACCTGCTTCGATGATATTAGAGATTGAAAATCTTCGTTCCGCTACAAATGACAGGATCAGTGATGGCAAAGGAACTATTCAGGTAAAATATGGAACACCTCCTTACACATTTGTGTGGGGTTCAGGCGAAACAACAGCACAGGCTTCGAAATTAAAAGCAGGTCCAGGAAAAGTTGTTGTCACTGATCAGAATGGTTGTAGTGCAAGCATAGATTATGTAGTCAATCAAAAAGTGCTTCCTGAATTGACAGCAGCACGACTCAATTCAGGTGAGCCTATTCGTATGGAGAAAATCCAGTTTGCAGCAGATAGTGTGAAACTGGATACGGCTGCGATGCCATCACTGGATGAGCTTTATGATTTTCTTTACGACAATCCGACGATCATCATCGAAGTATCAGGCCATACGAATGGATTACCTGCAGATGAATATTGTGATCTGATCAGCAGCGAGCGCGCGAAATCTGTAGCCGATTACCTCATCAGCAAAGGAATTGAAGCCCGCCGTGTCATCTCCAAAGGTTATGGCAAGCGTAAACCAGTTGCATCCAATCAAACTCCGGAAGGCAGAAAGAGAAATCAGCGGGTGGAGATCAGGCTTATAAAAATCGGGGAGTAATTTTATTTGTGCGGTGGACGGTTACTGAGCTGTAGTACATGGATGAGTTTGGCAAGTCGACGTATACTGGAATGCCGGACTCTAGATGCTATTAAGTATTTCATATTGGTTATTTTCTCTTGTCTAAATTTAGCTGAGATGGACATCGAGATTGAGGATAGCTCCCCAAGAATTCAATTTTAGATTTTATTTATTTGTTTATTGCTCAGGTCACGTATCCAACATCCTCCTTTTCTGCCTTTTCTGCCTTTTCCTACTTTTCTGCCTTTTGTAACCTTTCTAAACCTTCCTTACTCTAATGGTTTATAATCAGGAGCAATATGCTGACCTACATGAAAAAGACAAGCGAATACACGGATATCGAGATCATTCAAAAAATACAGAGTGGGGAGATTGGGTTGTTTGAGATCCTGATTCGCAGAAACAATGCTTTCCTCTACAAGGCCGGCAGGTCGTACAACTATAATCATGAAGACACGCAGGACCTCATGCAGGATACCTTCATCGATGCCTACAGTAACCTCCGCAAATTTGAAAACCGCTCCTCCTTTAAAACCTGGATCATTCAGATCATGTTGAACAATTGCTTCAGGAAAAAACAAAAACTGAGTTTTAAAAATGAAATGGCCACAGAAATCAATGATAAATCAACACCCATGTTTTCAAATAATCAATCCCATGATACCGGCAAAATGGTGATGAACAGAGAACTTAATCAAGTGCTTGAAAATGCATTGAAACAAGTACCTGAAGATTACAGGCTCGTCTTCGCCATGCGGGAAATCAATAGCCTTAATGTAAAAGAAACTGCGGAAGCATTGAATATAAGTGAAACCAATGTCAAGGTTCGCCTTAATCGTGCGAAAACGATGTTACGTAAAGAAGTAGAAAAAGCATACAACCCGGAAGATATTTTTGAATTCAATCTCATCTATTGCGATGCCATGGTAGGGCGGGTAATGGATAAAATCACAAACACACTATAACGGCCTCAAGTACAGGAACAATTGACAAATCAGATAGCTGAATGATTAAAAGCAGCCCTTCATGCTGAAGATGTGGCCGCCATCATCGATGCCGTTCATCTCTGTGTGACTTCAAGAGGCATTAAAGACATGGCAAGAAGTATGATTACAGAAAGCTATTCAGGAAAATTTCAACTTGAAAAACGGAAAGATGAGATTCTTTCTCTGATTAACATTAGTCAACTATACAGTCCCTCACGTTTTGACCAATGAACAACCTGTGAATTTTACAATTTTTAAAAACAATTGTATAATCCAGATACAAGACAGGTTTTAGAATTTACATGATATAAATCAAACTTAATATGAAAAAATATTTACTTCTTTTCGTCTCATTGGTTGTTCCAATGTTCATTCTGTCCATATGCTTTATACGATGCACTCCATCTGTTGTAGCGGAAGATTCAGATCCTGAAATCAAAGGTGAAGATGCTGTCACAGCCTATGCAAAAAAGATGCTCGAAGAAGGCAGGCATACATTTCGATTTGAGACATTTGGTGATGAGGTGTATTGGACGGATGCACTTCAACTGAATAAAGCCATTGCCGGAGAAAAAAATGGTGGCGTGG
>JBDUAU010000489.1:0-3797 GCA_040004485.1 Saprospiraceae bacterium | reverse complement strand
GTGCCACACCTAAGTGTGCCACACTGTTTTAACATGCTGATTATCAATAGCTATGGATAGTTATGCACATTCCAAATGCAGCGCTGATTTAAACGACTTTTCTGACTAGAAAAAACAATAGATTGAGATGAATTTGATCTCTTATTGCCCCACGAATAAAGCCGATATAGACCTGTGTTCATGTGTATTTCGGATAGCATGGGCAAAGAGCTTCGCTGACGAAAGGACCTTGATTTTAGATGAGCTTTGCCTCAAAGGAAGCGTATCCGTCACCAAAAGTTCTGTTAATTGGGAAGCTTCAATATTGTCATAAGCTTTGCCGGAAAGGACCGGATGGGTACAAATAGCCCTGACACTTTTAGCCCCTTTCTGGATTAAGGCATCTGCCGCTTTGCAAAGTGTTCCGGCGGTATCAGCCATATCATCTACGAGGATGACATCCCTGTCCTTAACATCACCTATGACGGTCATTCCACTTACTTCATTAGCACGCCGCCTGTATTTGTCACATATCACCAGGTCGCACTGGAAATGATTGGCATAATCACGGGCCCGTTTTACACCACCTACATCCGGAGCCGCGAAAATGACAGCTTCCTTATCCAGGTTCATTTGATTTTCCAGATAAGGAAAGAAAATAGCATTACTCTGTAGGTGATCTACCGGAATGTCAAAAAAACCCTGGATCTGATCAGCATGAAGCTCCATCGTCATGATCCTGTTTGCCCCCGCTGTTTGCAACAAGTTGGCAATAAGCTTGGCGGAAATGGGGACACGAGGCTGATCCTTCCTGTCCTGTCGTGAGTAACCGTAATAAGGAATCACAGCAGTAATATAATCGGCTGAAGCTCTACGTGCTGTGTCTATCAATAGTAATAGTTCGAGCAGGTTGTCTGCCGGCGATGCTGTCGATTGAATGAAAAAGACATAAGATCCACGGACTGACTCCTCTATGACAGGGTGCATCTCCCCATCACTAAATCGGGAGAGATTCCACTTACCCAGTGGAGAACCATAAAAGTCAGAAATTTTTTCTGCCAGGTATTTCGAGAATTGGCCACTAAATAGTTTTACTTCCACCGCGATCAGGTATAAATGAAGAGGCAAATTAATTCATTTTTATCCATATGATTATAGCGGCTTTCTTACCTTTCAAGGTAGATGACAAAGTGACATTGGTCTAAATCATGGCACCATATGCTGCAGATCTATGTTATCTTGATAACAACCAGAACCAGAACCTGTGATACAGATCAATGATATAAATATTTGGTGGGAGTCCCTCTCCTCCGCTCATCAGGTATTCTGGTTTATAGGGATCATTTTCTCTGTTTTATTTCTGATGCAATTCATACTCCTGTTGATTGGATTTGAGGCAGGCGGAGGAGGCATAGATCACCCCGGTGATGTCGGCGTATATGAACATGAGTTTTCAGCGCTGTCGATGAGAAGTATTATTGCCTTCTTTACTTTCTTCGGATGGACCGGTGTGTTGGCGCTCAACAATCATCTTAGTGTCTGGATATCTGTGTTGTTAGCTTCTTTAATAGGATTGGTAGCGATGTTTATCGTTGCTTATATGGTATATAAATTTTCACAACTTGAACAATCGGGTACTCTGAACCTTTACAATGCACTTGATCAGCCCGGTGAAGTATATCTTTCAATACCCGGACAAGGGAAGGGAGTGGGTAAGGTTCATCTGAAAGTTGATGGAACGATTCGTGAGGTAGATGCGATCACGGAAGGAGACGCATTGAAAACAGGTACTTCGATTAAAGTAGTTGAAATCATGAATGGAAATGTGCTAATGGTTGAGTATATGCCATCAGCGGAGGAATTAAAACTTTCCTGAAGAAATTGTAATATCTTCCTGCATACGGAATTTTATTCCACGACCATCAGTTAGAATAAAAACTAAAATTATTTACCAACTCTCTCAACTCACTTCACATGGATCTTACTGGCTCAGTAGTTGTCATCGTAGCAGGTCTTATTGGCCTGGTCTTTATCATGGGGCTCTGGTTTATTTCCAGGTACAAGCGATGCCCATCAGATAAAATACTTGTCATCTATGGTAAAACCGGAACAGGTAATTCTTCAAAATGTCTTGCGGGTGGTGCTGCTTTTGTATGGCCTGTCATACAGGATTATGATTTCCTGGATCTGACACCTATCAGTATCGATGTCGATCTCAGGGGTGCGCTTTCAAGACAGAATATCAGGGTGAGTGTGCCTTCAAGATTTACTGTAGCCGTAAGTAATGAACCCGGTGTGATGGAAGTTGCATCTGAAAGATTGCTTCGCAAATCAACAGATGAGATCAGGGAGACAGCAAAGGATATCATCTTCGGTCAGCTCCGTCTTGTCGTGGCGACAATGGATATAGAAGAAATCAATTCCGATCGTGATAAATTTCTCATCAATGTCAGTTCGAATGTCGGAAATGAACTCAAGAAAATCGGGCTGATGCTGATCAATGTAAACGTAACGGATATCCAGGATGAAAGTGGATATATAGAAGCATTGGGCAAGGAAGCAGCAGCCAAGGCGATCAATGATGCGAAACAAAGTGTGGCCGAAAAAAACCGTGATGGAAGTATTGGAGAGGCTAATGCAAATAAAGAAAAGAGGATCTCTGTCAGTGCAGCGGATGCCCTTGCAAAAGTGGGTGAAGCAACTGCCGGTGCAAATTCTCTTTTCGGAGAAAATGAAGCCTTAGTGAGAATTGCGAATTCGAATGCTGAACGCCGGCAAAGAGAAGCCGAAGCGTTAAGTCTGGCTATGGCGTCTGAAAAAATTCAGGCTGCGCGCGCACTCAAAGAATCCTATACAGCAGAAAGGGATGCTGAATTGGCGAGGGCAGATCGTGAGCGGGCAACCAGAGAAGCAGACGCAATCGTTCAATCAGAAATTGCCAAACGCAAAGTGGAAATTGATGCAGAAGCGGAAGCAGAAAGAACAAGGCGAATCGCGAGAGGAGAAGCTGATGCGGTCTTCATGCGTAAAGAAGCGGAAGCAAAAGGTCTTTATGAAATATTGCAGAAGCAAGCTGATGGTTTTGATGAAGTCGTAAAAGCTGCCGGTGGTAATCCACGAGATGCTGTATTAATGTTGATCGCGGATAAACTTCCGGAGTTGCTCAAGATCCAGGTGGAAGCGATCAAGAATATTAAAATTGATAAAGTCACCGTATGGGAAAATGGCAATGGGGATGGAAACATGAATAACACTTCCAATTTCATCGCAGGAATGTATAAAGCAGTACCGCCCTTAAATGAGTTGTTTAATATGGCAGGTATGGATCTTCCATCCTATCTCGGAAAAAAGGAAAAGCAGGAGAATGATGTAGAGGAGTTGAAGGTGATTGAGCATAAAAAATGATATTCATCGTTTCGTTTTGGTTGTCGCGGATCTTATATCGTTTCGTTTTGGTTGTCGCGGATCTTACATCGTTTCGCTTCGGCTCCCGCTCAGCGACCGTCATAAACTATTACTTTTTGATTTCGGCTTCGCTCAACATTTGAAAGATTACCTCACATTAATTCTTCTTAATTCATTTCAACGATTGAGCGTCGGCGTCAAAACTTCAAATGTTTCACAGTAAGCTTATCATGAATAAGCTGTCGCAGCGAATCAATTCCAATATCAAGATGTATTGCCGCAAAATTTCCGGTGACGGCGAGATCACTGTGCGTTGTTTTGACTCCTTCAGGGACCATTGGCATATCTGATACGAGCAAGAGAGCACCCGTAGGAATGCCATTGTGAAAGCCGACACTAAAAAGTGTGGCGGT
>JBDUAU010000519.1:0-12864 GCA_040004485.1 Saprospiraceae bacterium | reverse complement strand
AGATTTTTTATTCAAAAGGACTGCAAAGATAGCTTTTAATACGAAAACTCCAAAAAGCAGGCAAGAGATTACTTTTTCTTTTTAGGGGCCAGAATAACGATCATTCTTCTTCCTTCCATCTTTGGAAGCGCCTCAGCAGCACCATATTCCTCAGTTTCTTTGAGTAATTTAAGGAGGAGAAGTTCACCTCTTTCTTTAAAAACGATGGTTCTGCCCCGGAAATGGACATAAGCTTTGACTTTTGAGCCTTCGTCAAGAAATTTTTGGGCATGCTTGACTTTGAATTCAAAATCATGCTCATCAGTATTCGGACCGAAGCGAATCTCCTTGATCACAGTCTTAGAAGTATTGGCCTTGATTTCCTTCTCTTTTTTCCGTTTATTATATAGGAATTTATTGAATTCAATGATTCTGCAGACCGGGGGATCAGCATTTGGAGAAATCATGACCAGGTCAAGTCCGAGGTCTTCAGCCCAGTTTCTGGCGGTGCGGGTAGGGTAGATGCCAGGCTCAATTTCTTTGCCTGCCACCTGGCTGACTTCATCAAGATTGTCACCTACCAGGCGGATATCAGGGACACGGATATCCCCGTTCATCTTGAATTGAAATTTCTCGTCGTTTTGTTTAGAAGGGTAATTAGATGGGAATCGTTTAGCCAAGGATTAAATAGAATTTAGGTTAAGTAAAAAAGTGAACTCAGGAAGCCTGGTTCCTTTATGAATAGACATTAAGGTATGACTATGTTTGGTATCTGAAACAAGAAAAATTTCCCTGTTTTTTGCTCCGGAGGGCAAAATTAACATTCCAAGGCGGGAAATTCTCAAGAGTTTTCTTTTTCCATGATCGTTTGGCGGATGACTAACTCCTGGGTCTCTTTGTTCAGATCTGCGACCAGGCTGCTACCTTCCACAGGATTTTCATTGAGGATAAACTCAGCCAGCGGATCTTCAATATATTTCTGAATAGCCCGGTGCAAAGGTCGGGCTCCGAACTGGGGATCAAATCCTTTTTCAGCAACAAAGTCTTTCGCCTCTTCTGTGAGGCTAAGCATAAAGCCCATTGTAGCCATTCGTTTGTAAAGATCAGTCAGCGTGATATCTATAATCTTATGGATATGATCTCGATCGAGGCTGTTGAAGATCACGACATCATCTATCCTGTTTAGAAATTCAGGACTAAAGGTCCTTTTCAACGCACTTTGAATGACTGATTTCGTCAAGTCTTCAGCAGCATCCTGTCTTGCTTTTGTAGCAAATCCCACACCCTGACCAAAATCTTTTAATTGGCGTACACCAATATTGGACGTCATGATGATCAGGCAGTTTTTGAAATCTACTTTTCTTCCCAATCCATCCGTCAATTGGCCGTCATCTAAGACCTGAAGTAAAATGTTGTAAACATCCGGATGTGCTTTTTCTATTTCATCCAGCAAAACAACAGAATATGGTTTCCTTCTTACCTTTTCAGTAAGTTGTCCTCCCTCTTCATAACCAACATAACCCGGAGGCGCACCTATAAGTCTGCTCACAGAGAATTTCTCCATATACTCACTCATATCGATCCGGATCAATGCATCATCCGAATCAAAAAGATACCTCGCCAGTGCTTTAGCTAATTCTGTTTTACCCACACCTGTTGGGCCCAGGAAAATAAATGATCCGATAGGTTTAGATGGATCTTTTAAACCCACCCGGTTACGCTGAATTGCTTTTGAAACTTTGACAATCGCTTCATCCTGCCCGATTATGACCTTTTTGAGATCATTATTCATACCTACAAGTTTCTTGCTTTCACTTTGCGCAACCCGTTTAACCGGGATACCAGTCATCATGGCCACCACTTCAGCGATATCATCCTCAGAGACCGGGTATTTCTTTGTCTTTGATTCTTCTTCCCAGTCTTCTTTAGCTTTTTCAAGTTTCCTGACAAGCTTGGATTCATGGTCACGCAGATCAGCGGCTTTTTCGTATTGCTGGCTCTTGACTGCTTTATTTTTCTCTTCCTTTATCTCCTCGATTTGTGCCTCAAATTCTTCAATATGCTTTGGCACATGAATATTTTTGAGATGGACTCGGGCACCTACTTCATCTAATACATCAATCGCTTTATCAGGTAAAAATCTGTCACTGATATATCTGTCGCTCAATTTTACACAAGCTCGGATAGCTTCATCAGAGTATGATACATTGTGAAATTCTTCGTATTTCGGTTTGATGTTATGCAGGATGTGTTCAGCTTCTTCTGCGGAAGGTGGTTCTACAAGAACTTTCTGAAAACGTCTGTCCAGAGCTCCGTCTTTCTCAATGTGTTGTCTGTATTCATCCAGAGTAGATGCACCGATACATTGAAGTTCGCCTCTTGAAAGTGCAGGTTTAAAAATATTGGAGGCATCAAGAGAGCCTGTTGCTCCTCCGGCACCAACAATTGTGTGAATCTCGTCAATGAAGAGAATGACATCTCTTGATTTTTCAAGTTCACCCATGATAGCTTTCATTCTTTCTTCAAACTGACCACGGTATTTTGTACCGGCAACCAAAGCAGCAAGATCAAGCATCACTATCCGTTTGTTGAACAAATTACGGCTGACTTTTCTTTGCATGATGCGAAGGGCAAGCCCTTCTACGATAGCTGTTTTACCTACACCCGGTTCACCTATCAGAATTGGATTATTCTTTTTTCTACGGCTTAAGATTTGTGAAACTCTTTCAATCTCGGTCTCACGACCGATGATCGGATCCAGTTTATCTTCTTCAGCCAGACGGGTAATGTCTCTGCCAAAATTGTCAAGAACAGGTGTACGGGATTTCGAAGCACTTCTTTTCGCGCCAAATTGGCTTTTCTCTCCTTCTTCTTCATAGGAGCCTTCAGAGTCGGATGGACCTTGGTTCATAAATTCCTGATAATTGCCTGATTCTTCCTGAATGACATATTCAAGCTCAGATTTATATGATTCGTAATTGATATCAAATTCAGATAGTACTTTACTGGCGATATTATCACCATGTTTTAGAATTGAAAGCATGAGGTGCTCAGGGCTGATCTCATCGCTGTTCAGATTCTTTGCTTCAAGAAAAGTCACTTTCAACACACGTTCAGCTTGTCTATTGAGGGGAACGTTTCCGGCTGAAACAGGAGTTTGTTCTCCGCGTCCTTCCGCTATTGTATCCTCAATTTTGAATTTAAGTTCAGTAAAATCAACATCCATTGCGTCCAAAACCCGGACGGCAAGATTATCATTGTCCTGAAGCATCCCCAGAAGGAGGTGTTCAGTGCCGATGTAATCGTGCCCGAGTCTCAAAGCTTCATTTTTACTTAAGGAAATGATCTTCTTGACCTTGGGAGAGAACTTTCTATTCATGTATTATGCTTGGGATATATTAATTTAATGTCCAATATAAGAACTATTTATAAAAGTAGTGTTTCTATACTTCACCTGCATCCAAAATGATTCCAAGTGGATAAAAAGGATGATGAATCTGCCAATTCAGTCAGTTTTGTATGCTTTTGTGACGTTTTGTCATAATAACACCAAGAGGGTAAAAAATGATTTTAAAAAGTAAAGATTAATGTGTTTCGGTATTGTTAAAAGGAAAAAAAACAGGAATCAACACGTCGTATTCGCTTAATAAACAACAATATACCTTTGGCCTAGAGTGAATTTATCGAAAATGGGGTACTTTTGCGGACGCCCTGAATTATAAGCAGGATTTTTAAATACTAATGCATTGCCAATGAAGTTTTCATTAGACAAACATGATAAGTATTCAGTTCTTTCACTCGATGAAGAGAATTTGAATTCGCTTATTGCCCCTGATTTGAAATCAGAGTTTATTTTTCTCAGAAATGAAGGTGTGCGAAACCTGATTTTTGATTTGAGTCAAGTGAAATATGTTGATTCATCAGGACTGAGTGCTATCCTTACCGCCAATCGCCTGTGGAAGGATTATGGAAGCTATGTCATCACTGGTATAGCCCATCCAAGTGTTGAGAAACTCATCAAGATATCCAGGCTCGATACCATACTCGCTATCATACCCTCTGTAAAGGAATCCATTGATTACGTTTATATGGAAGATGTGGAGCGCGACCTTAACAATGAAGTTCCAACAGAAGAAGAATAATCAATCTATACTAACATTAACCGATGATCAGTCATGGCTGAATTTGCAGTGACGGTGATTGGTTCCGGATCTGCTCTCCCAATGAATGGTAGACATCCGTCTGCACAGGTTGTGCAATATGATGATATTTTTTGTCTCATTGACTGTGGTGAAGGAACGCAGACCAGACTACGTGATTCAGGTATTAAGCCGTTTAAGATCAATATTATTCTGATCAGCCATCTTCATGGGGATCATGTATTCGGACTTCCAGGTCTATTGAGTTCTTTCAGTCATCTCCAGCGTAAGGAGGCGCTTACTGTTTTTGGTCCGGTTGGGATAAAGGGACTTCTCGATGAAACTAGGAGATACACTGAAATGAAAATCAATTATCCTTTGCATATTGTAGAAACAGAGGCCAAGAATTTAGTTAAAATATGGGCTAAAGGGAATCTTGATGTATTTACTTTTCCTCTTCAACATCGCATTCCCTGTAATGGATATTTGTTAAAAGAGCGAACAAGTTTATATAAATTGAGAAAAGAAGTTGTTGAGTCAATGAAACTCACTCCTGAGTTGATACATCAATTGCAGCGGGGAGAGGATATAGAAATTAATGAAAGTATCCTACCAAACCATTTGATGACATATGGCCAAGAATTACCTCTGAGTTATGCTTATTGTTCTGATACGCAATACAGTAAAAAGATAATTCCATGGATCAAAAATGTGACGATGCTCTACCACGAGACAACGTTTGAAAATGACCTGATTGAAACTGCCGAACTAACAGGTCATAGTACTGCGGCAGATGCCGGCCGAATGGCGGCTGAAGCAGGTGTTTCCTGGTTGCTTACCGGACACTATTCTTCCCGCTATAAAGATGTCGGTGAACTGATAAGAGAAGCAAAAGAACATTTTCCTCATGTTTTAGAATCAATTGAAGGGAAGAAATATTCATTGAGGATGCCTACGCAACAACATCCATAAGGTATTTCAAGACCTTGATACTCCTAAAAATTCTTAATTTAGAAGGGTATTCCTGCTTCAATATGAAAAAGTAATATATTTGCGGCCTTGTTTGCGCAAAGGCGCAATCCTGACAGCGTAGCTCAGCCGGTAGAGCAACGGTCTTTTAAGCCGTGGGTCCTGGGTTCGAATCCCAGCGCTGTCACATAAAAGCACTTCACTGCAGAAGTGCTTTTTTTTTGGCGTGATCAACTTTATCATATTTATTCATGTTTAAGCGCTAACTATTTAAACTAAAATCTTCCTTCAAATGAAAAAAAACGGAATACTTGTTTTAATGACAATGCTTGCGATTAATTTAATGCAAGCTCAAATTCAGACGCCTGCTGCCAGTCCTGGTGCAAAAGTAGAGCAACGTATTGGTCTTACGGATGTGACAGTAGAATATTCACGACCAAGTGTAAAGAAGAGAGTTATTTTCGGTGGTCTGGTACCATATGGTGATGTTTGGAGGACGGGGGCCAATGCTGCAACCAAAATTACATTCAGTGAGGATGTGAACTTCGGGGGTGCCGATGTGAAAAAAGGCTCGTATGCTTTATTGACGAAACCAGGGATGACCACCTGGACCATGATGCTTTATCCTCATAATAGCACAGATTGGACAAGTTATTCTGGTTCGGATGTAACACCAATCTCTGTTACGGCTACACCATATCCGTTGTCAAAAGACATGCATGTAGAATCATTGATGATGGGATTTGATAACCTCACAAACAGTAGCGCAGATTTCTTTGTGCTTTGGGATAACGTCTATCTTCCGGTTGCCATCAAAGTGGGTACAGACAAAGCTGTAGAAGAAAGTATCACCAAAGTAATGGCTGGCCCTACTGCCGGTGATTATTATTCGGCTGGCAATTATTATTTCACAGAAGGTAAAGACCTTAATAAAGCTCTCGAATGGGTAAACAAATCTTTAGCTATGGGTAATGAAAAGTATTGGGTGCTGAGAACGAAATCATTGATCCAGGCAGGTCTTGGTGATAAAAAAGGAGCCATTGAAACTGCAATCCGTTCATTGGAACTTGCAACAAAAGATTCTAACAAGGATTATATACGGATGAATGAGGCTTCTATAGCAGAGTGGAAGAAAATGTAGTTTTGAGTGACGAATAACGAGTGACGAATAACGAGTGACTGAGTAACGAGTAACGAACGAATAACGAGTAAACGAGTATTCAGTCCTAATTATTAAGATAGAAATAGATTCCGGGAGTTTTTCGGAGTCTATTTTTCTTTTGTAGCTATTAAATCAAATTTTATACTGGTCATAGAATTGCCTTCTTCCGGATTAATCTCAGGATTAATTCGATGATTAGGCTGAAGATCATAACGGTGCTGCAGCCGATCACATTGTACCATAAGAAACCAATATCAGATTTCAGGAAAAAGAGCAAGACAATAGTCTGGGCGATTAATGCAGCTATGAATACAGACCAACCGGTAATGTATTTCAGAAAAAATGCAGATAAAAAGATACCAAGTACTGTCCCATAAAAGATTGAGCCTACGATATTAACGAACTGGATCAGGTTTTCAAATAAGGTGCCATAGTAGGCGAAGCAAATCGCAATCACTGCCCACAATAAGACAAATGCTTTTGATGCATAAACAAAATGTTTTTCACTGGCATCCTTACGGATCAAACGTTTGTAAAAATCTATTGTAGTCGTTGATGCTAATGCGTTCAATTCGGAAGCTGTAGATGACATCCCGGCAGCAAGTATCATAGAAATCAATAACCCGATGATTCCTTTGGGAAGGTAGTCAAGAATAAATCTAATAAAGAGATAGTCTCTGTCATTGGATTCAGCGTCGGGCAATGTAGTCTCAATTAATTTTTTTGTTTTATTGCGAATTTCTTTCTGATGGGTTATACTTTGGTCAAGCGCTGTCTGGTCGATGTGCGTATTTTCTTTAAGGAGCAGATCGTTGTATAAAATTTGTTTGGTATCATGTTCAGTTTTCCACTGCTGCTGTAATTGGATGTATTCGCCTGATGCTGATGAGGCCAACATCTCCCGTTCTACCTGTGTATTAAAAAATAGTGGGGGTGCATGGAATTGATAAAACACGTACACCATCAGACCGGTCAATAAAATCAAAAATTGCATTGGGACTTTGAAGACCCCATTGAATAAAAGGCCTAACCGGCTCTGCTTAATGGATTGTCCTGTGAGATAACGTTGTGCTTGTGACTGATCAGTCCCAAAATAGGCAAGAGCCAAAAATGTGCCTCCTGTTATTCCTGACCAAAACGTATACCTGTTATTCATATTCAAACTGAAATCAACCGTGTTGAGTCTTCCACTTGCGCCAGCAATATGTAGGGCTTCGGTAAATCCGATTCCAGCAGGCAAATAAGATAGTATCACAGCAAATGCCGTGATAATGCCACCAATCATAATACCCATTTGCATCTTATGGGTCACACTGACTGCAGTAGTTCCACCAATAAAAGTGTAGAATGCAACCACACATCCGATGACGCATATGGTAAGGTGTAAATTCCATCCCAGGATGGCAGAGAAAATAATGGCAGGTGCAAAAATCGTAATGCTTGCGCCCAGTCCACGTTGAATTAAAAAAAGAAATGCAGCAAGCAGGCGAGTAGGAAGACCAAAACGATGTTCAAGAAATTCATAAACCGTAAATACCTTCATCTGAAAGTACCGGGGAATAAAAACAATGCAGATGATGACCATCGCAATGGGTAATCCAAAATAGAACTGGACAAAACCCATTCCTTCTGAATACGCTTGTCCGGGAGTTGATAAAAATGTAATAGCACTTGCCTGGGTGGCCATTACCGACAGGCCTATTGTCCACCACCTTGTTGTGTGGTTGCCAAGCAGGAATGTATCTATATTTCTATTCTTCCTGGTTTTCCAGATTCCGAATATGACGATGAAAGCCGTTGAACCAATCAGGACAATCCAATCCAATACACTCATGCGCCGTGATGGTTGACAAAATGACCGAGTAAATAAAATAACACCACAAGCACAACATTAAAAAGGAGAACAAGAACATACAACCTGTTCCAATTGAGTAAGGGATCTCCATTTGTTGCCCCTAAATCACCTGAAGGAGACTTTATTTTTTCACGAACACTTGACATTATTCAGAAATTAATTAAAGATTAGGATTTGCCGTTTTTGTGGCCTAGAGAAATGAGATTGGCCAATAGCCGATAGGAACCCGGAACGCCTACCGGGAGATGTCTGAACCATGATATACCGCTGTAGACATAATATCCGGCGCCATATCCTGCAATTAACAAAGATCCTTTTGTAGAATTTTCGCCTGTATCTTTCATTTCAAGGAGTGGTGTAAAATGATCATCCCATTTGTTTGGAAAATATAACCCACGTTCCTGAGCCCAGCCGTCAAAATCAGAAGAGTTTATTTTATTAGGGAAATTGAAAACTTCCGACTCCGGATTAAGAATTGTAACAAGTGAATTTTCTTCTGTTACCCGATCTCTTGAAAGGGTCAAAGGGTATGGAGCAATTTCATCTGTCACTAAAGCATGGCTGGTATTGTACTGAACGATCATCGTCCCTCCTTTTTCAACCCAATCAAATAGTATTTTATTTTTATAGGCTAATGGTTCAATTGTATTAAATGCTCTTACTCCTAAAATAACTACCTGGTATTTGCTTAATTCAGAAGCTGAAATTGTGGCCGGATCAATGACATCGATTGAGTAACCGATTTGCTGCAATCCTTCTACCACATCATCACCTGCGCCTTCGATATAAGCGATCGGTCTCGGAATGATTTTCAGATCGATGCTTTTTAGTTCAACGCTTGCGTCGCGTACGACGGAAAGATAAGGCAGGTGATCATAGTCGATAGTTGTCACCTTATGGTGGTATATCTGATCACCGCTGAGGATTTCAGGATTAAGCGTGGCTGATGATTGATTGTTGGGTGGCGTTATCGTGCATGTAAGAACGGTAGTCTCACCGGAATTTATAAATGACCAAGGGATACTTGATGGGGTAATGATCCAATCTTTTTGTGGAATTTTTAATTGCAATGTTCCGCTGACACTGTCCTGGATGGCTGTAAGTGTTATATCAATGGTGCGCACATTGCCTAATGAAAAAACCAAAACATTCTCATCGAATTGTATTGTAACAGGTGGTGTGATAGATATAGGGCGATGAATTTCTCCTTTTGCAGGATCCACAGTTTTGTAAATAACAGGCACATTAAATACTATTGGTATTCCGGAAATAGTCACATTGACATCTGCTGAAATTTCAGGATCGTTATAAGGAAGGCCTCTTTTTTCCTGATCAGGTACAACGTACATTCCTTCCTTAGGTGTATCCACAAGCCAATAGGGTGTGCTCAGGTGGTCAGGGACCATGATTTTCATGTCATTGATCGTGACCTGATTATATCTAAGAGGTGTCTGGAATGAAAATGAAGTATCTCCTGCAGAAAATTTGACTGATGAAAGTGTGACGTCAATGTTTGACCTGTTCGCAATTTCCAAGGTTGCAGGTAAAATCATTCCGGGACTGACGCGAAATTTATTGGTACGAATTTCAATAAATAATCCAAGGCATTTTTCAATCAGTGATTTACATTCATCTAATTTGATTTTCTTCCAATATGAATCCGGGAGTTGTTGAATTGTTTTATAAATAATCAGTAACTGTGGAATACTTGAGGAGGGTGATTTAAAATCAAATGAAGAATCTAATTGTTTGACTTTTATCCCTATTGGGGCACCTCCCTTCACACGATTCCAGGTAATATCAATGCCATCAAAAATGTCTTTTGGTACTGTTCCTTTAGCATCTTTGATCAAATCAATATAATCTAAACTTTCACCTCTTGTTTCAGCTGATCCAAATCCCTGGCTTTTGTGCATGCTTCTGCTTCTGCCGGAGATTTCAGAGTTTGATTCACCTGATATCTGATCAAAGGATCCGATGTCAATAGTCAACATTTTGGATTTATCTACTTTGTTAAAATTCTCCTGGCTTCCATAAAACCACCAGCTTGTGTTGAAGTAAATCCTTCTTGGCTGCCAGGGTTCAACGTATTTTAATTGTTCAGGAAAAGAAGAAGGGTCTGCTGCTAAATCAAATGCTTCTGTGGAAAGTATGGCTGATGCGGTATGATGTCCATGATTCGGTCGTGAAGTATCTGTGTTGAATCTGTTGATGATGACATCCGGCCTGATCATCCGTATAGCCCAGACTACATCGCTTAGGACTTCATTCCGATCCCAAATATTAAAAGTTTCCGTAGCTGTTTTTGAATATCCAAAATCATTAGCCCGTGTGAACATCTGGTAACCACCATCAATGGATCTAGCCGCAAGGAGTTCCTGGGTTCTGATGACGCCGAGCATTTCACGAATTTCGGGACCTATAAGATTTTGACCTCCATCACCTCGGGTCATGGACAAATAAGTGGTATGGGCTGAAATATGATTTGAGAAATAACTGATCAGTCGGGTATTTTCATCATCGGGATGGGCACCGACATAAAGGACATTAGCCAGAACGCCCAATTTCTTAATGTCTTTGTAAATCTCCGTGGAGCTGGTTTGGCTTAAAAGTGGAGAATATGTGGATGAGAAAATGAAAAAAAGCAAGAAAGTAAGCAGGGTAAATTTAAATTTCATTCCTATATAATTTGAGTTAAAGCTACATATTACAAACCAAGAACATGCTTTAATCATTGTAAAGCAGCCGGAGTTTCGACTAAAATATAATTTTGAAAAAAGTTTATAATATCAAATAAAAATTCCGCACCTTAGCCGAAGTTAACTAATAACACTCCGAAATAAGACATGCTGATTTTACTCGTTACCCTTACTGTTTTTGTTACAAGCGGATTGGTTTTCCTTGTCAAATTGGGCACAAGCAGGAAATAGAAATTATCTGACTCCGCCTGGTTTTCCGACTCCTTGATAGGTGCAGTTATAGCCACCCTCTTCCTGAAAAAGTTTACATTACTACTTGTCTCCGGCATTAGATTGATTTATTCTGTGGCTGTTGCCTTACCTTTGTCATTCTTTCTGAGGTAATATTTAATGCAAAAACAGGTTCATTCCAGTATTCCCACGTCATCAGGTCTATGGTATATTGATGCATATGCCGATAATGATGCTGATCCAATGCCTCATCTTGCGCTGTATCCCCCTGGTGTAAATCCTGAAGCAATCGTCACGATCAGGGTTCACTCCGAATGCCTGACTGGCGATCTATTTGGTTCAAAACGATGCGATTGTGGTGCGCAATTAGCAAAAAGTCTGGAGGTAATCACCAGAGAAAAGGGAGTCCTGATTTATTTAAGGCAGGAGGGACGAGGAATCGGGCTTATTAATAAATTAAAGGCTTATAATCTTCAGGATGAGGGATTTAACACCATAGATGCGAATCATCAATTGGGGTTTGAGACAGATGAAAGAACCTATCATATAGCCAACCTGATCTTAAGGGATTTGGGTATAAATAATATCCGATTGCTGACTAATAATCCGGAGAAACTGATTTCTATCAGTGAGGGTGGTATTAATATTGTGGACAGGGTGCCATTGATGATAGAGCCTAATGAGGACAATGAGGAATACCTTAGAATTAAGAGGGATTTGATGGGACATTTGCTGGACTGATCAATAAGCAATAGGCAATAGGCAAAAAGAAATAGGGTAATAAGCAATAGGCAACAAGCAATTGGCAACAAGCAATTGGCAACAAGAAATAGGTTAATAAGCAATATGCAATATGGCAAACAGCTATATGACAAAAGGCGATAAGTCATAAGCGGGGTTTGATCGAAAACAAATGGAAAAGAGTGAAAATTTCGACGAATGAAGGACACCCAAAGAATGAAAAATAATTTTTGAAATGGCAGATGAACGACTGAAGTCTTTTGAGCGATTGCTTGACATCATGGATGATTTAAGGGAAAAGTGTCCTTGGGACATGAAGCAGGACATTCATTCGTTAAGAAATCTGACAATAGAAGAGACATATGAATTGGCGGATGCCATACTGAAGGAAGACTGGGATGGGATTGGCGAGGAGTTGGGAGATATTTTACTTCATTTTGTTTTCTATGCCAAAATTGGCAGTGAACAAGGGCGATTTGATGTAACTTCTGTGATCAATAACGTATGTGAAAAACTAATACGAAGACATCCTCATATTTATGCTGATACCGTGGTGAGTGGGGAAGAGGATGTAAAAAGGAATTGGGAGAATATCAAGAAAAAGGAGGGAAAACAATCAGTACTTTCTGGCGTGCCGGATTCTCTGCCTGCCATGATAAAAGCTTTCAGAATGCAGGACAAGACCAGACAGGTAGGATTTGAATGGGAGAATGATCAGCAAGTCTGGGAGAAGGTAGAAGAAGAGATCACTGAATTTAAGGAGGCATCTGCAGCCGGTGCAGGTAAACCAGAACTTGAAGATGAATTTGGAGATATCCTTTTTTCGCTGATCAATTATGCCAGATATAAAGGGATTGACCCTGAAACTTCACTGGAAAAAGTGAATCAGAAGTTTAAGCGACGGTTTGAGTATATAGAATCCAATGCCCCCAAGGCATTGACAGACATGACATTAGCTGAAATGGATGGCTTGTGGAATGAGGCTAAAACTAAAGAGCCGGGCAAAAAATAACATTGCTGAATAATTCGTGTTAAGAATCGTATCTTTGCGGCTCGAAAAATTAAAGTAAATCAAAATATTAGTCATTT
>JBDUAU010000581.1:0-12877 GCA_040004485.1 Saprospiraceae bacterium | reverse complement strand
GGGAGAATCTGTCATACCGGTTTGTCTTCTTGATCAGGGAACCTGGCTAGGTGAGTTGAATCGCAAAGATGGTTGGATTCATGTGATTGGCATCAAGGGCGAAGGTTGGGTCAGAGTTGAAGATGTCGAGACGATATCACCCTTCAATCTTCACATTCATTGGACACCGGGCAAACCAATTGAATATATGAGTACAGCTGCATGATACACAATTGGCCCCTCAATCCCCTAAAGGGGACTTTTTAAAAGTAGTTCTTCACGAATCACCGAATCCTGCGGTTGATTGTGGTTCCAGTAGTCAGACATAATCGTATTTGAAATACGGGCTGTGGTCACTTCATTATTTCCATACGTTTCTTTCCAGCCCATAATTTTATAGGGGAATATTTTTTGGAAATTGATCTCGAGGGTTCTCTTTATTTCAGGATATTGAATGGTATAAATGTATTCTTCACTTTCCGATTTTAAGGATGCAACTGCATCATAAGCTTTAATACTGTTATGGGATAGATGGGAGTATATCGCTGAAGGAATCATAGTCACTCCACCTATGGGAAGTGTATTAGGCGCCACTCTGATCATCGTCCATATTTCATCTTCGAGCCAGGTGCTGACCAAAGAAAAAGATTTGTCACCTTCAGATTCTACATATGATAATTGTTGGACCTCATATCTGTTTCCTTTCCAGTTAAATTGTGTGTAGGATTGTCCATTCCAATCCTGGCAACTTGCAGTAAACTTTAATGAACGGGGATGATCATCATAATCCACAGGTGTAAACACAGAGCTCATCATTGAATATTTATATACACCAGTTACGAACTCCTTATTCGTATTCAACTTCAAAACTTTGACAGCATCACCTGAATTTCGCTTAGGATCATCAAGCCTGACCTGGTTGGATTTGCTCATATCTTCTGTTGAGAAGAGCAGCACAACACTTCCATCATGTTGCGCACCATATCGCGCCTGATCTAAGACATAGCTTGATACCTCACCTTTTCCCTGTTCCCAATATTGAGAAAATATTTTTTGATCAATCTCCGGTATGTTCGATGATTGTTTTTTGCAAGAAACAAACATGCATACCAGATATCCGAGAATTAAGATTCTTGAAAAAGGAGTGTTCATAAATGTAAAAGTAAGCAACATGCTCAACGTAATTTCTTCCTGATCACCAGTTTCAATCCGGACCATTCTTTCGTAACAGCACAAATCTTGATATCAACGAATCCCAATGGAAAACATGTATCACGTACCAGGTCCTCAGTGATTTCAGATGGCAAGCCGGAAGACTTTTTATAGTAGGATACCCAGACCATGCCATTACTTTCAATTTGAGATCTTATGGTGGATAGTTGGTTTTCCAGATCCGACAATTTATTGGTAAAGATGTGGACAAAATCCCAGGGCGGGATACCTCGGTCAGAAAGAATCGAAGCATCTTTTCCTAACCATCCTTTGTATTCTTTGGGTGGCGAAATGGCTATCGCTTTCATGCCTGGTTTCAATCCTAATTTTTGTGAAAGTGGTTTGCCTGAATAACCGGGAGCAATAGGATCATTCATGTAGGATACATTGTCAACAGAAATAGAATTTATTTCTTTTGACTTTCTTTCCAGGCTTCCCAGCCACCTTTCATGACGTTGACATCTGTGAAGCCGTTTTGGCGCATAAAAATTCCAGTCCTTTTAGTTTGCGCATCAGCTTTACTATATAAATAGTACTTTTTACTCTTGTCCAATGCCAGGATATTGTTTTTGAACTGAGGATCAAAGAAATTGATGTTAATAGCTCCATCGATGTGTCCCTGTTCAAATTCGACAGGAAACCGCAGATCAACAATTACGGCATTATTTTTTTTCATTTCGCTTCCGAATGCACTTGGTTCAAGAGAAGTAGGTGCATTTTCAACTGTACTCTCCGGTTTGGCTCCTTCTTCTGCCTTCCCGGCATCTGAAGATTTCTTGCAGGACATCCCCGCACTAAGCAGCAGGAGTAAGGAAACAAGAGGGAAAATTGACTTTA
Source organism: Saprospiraceae bacterium (assembly GCA_040004485.1). GTDB lineage: Bacteria > Bacteroidota > Bacteroidia > Chitinophagales > Saprospiraceae > Opimibacter. The sequence goes on along the minus strand of JBDUAU010000581.1, from coordinate 10,849 downwards.
TAAATTTCATATTGCAACAATTTATTATCTATCGAGGCCCGAAATTATTATTTTTCCGTCATAGATGGATTTTAATCAGCTTGATATACGAGGATTTCTGATCGGTGCACTTCCCGGTCGCTTCAATCAATTAAGTCCATCAGAGTTCGAATCATTCATAGAATATCTGTTAAAAGTTGATGGATATGAAGTCGAGCCGATATCCAGAAAGAGCGATCTGACGGCTAATCTAATCGCCAGGAAAGATGACACTACACTGGTGATCAGGGTGATGCGATACAAGCCTGAACAATTACTCGGAGAAATGGAGATCCAGCAAGCGATCGCAGCAAAGGACTTTTACGAAACGGATCAATCCTGGATTATCACCACCTCTGGCTTTACTAAAGAGGCCAAAACCCTGGCCGAAAATGCAGAAATCGAATTGTGGGATTGGGAAACCCTTAACACTGCGTTAAGTGATTTATTTTTTGAAGGCAGGAATTATCTCGAATTTGCAGATAAGCCATTACCTCCATCTATCGATATTACTTTCGAACCTTCTCTGACTTTAAAAGCGAAATGGGAAGCTCAGGAAGGTGTGGAAGGGAAATGGTATAATTTGATGTTGACCATTTCTAATCCAACTGATGAGAACCTCTACATCCATCTGGATCTTCCTGTGCTGATCGACAAACAAAAAACACAAATCAGTGCGGATAAGTGGGCAGATGAGGAATTTGTGGCAGGCATGATTTATGCCGGAGCATCGGTACGTACAAATGCTTTATTTAAAACATCTAAAGTGGGTGAGCGACCTCCCGGTGGTAAAATAGTAGTGACGTGCCATGAGCGTGTTCCTCCCAGAACATATCATCTGATGGCAAGATTAAAAGGGGAGGCATGTTATTTTGTTACCTATTGCTATTCAAGATTGAGTCCTGAATATGTAATGATGACAGAATTCAGAGATGATGTCTTGTGTTCAACATGGTATGGGAGAAGAAGTATTGAATTGTATTATTTCATTTCTCCTGTATTCGTATGGTTAGCACCCAGAATGAGTCTATTTGATTTTGGCATAAGGAAGTTTGCCTTTATAGCAACAAAGTATGTCCATCGATATTATTTAAATAAAAAGATCTGAACTCTGATGAATAGTCCTGTTTATCCTTTCCATTTGGCAATACCTGTTGATGATCTTACGAAAGCCAGGCATTTTTATCAAGATGTGATGAAGTGTAAAGAAGGCAGGACATCCGACTTATGGACTGATTATGATTTGTACGGACATCAGTTAGTCATCCATTATCAACCCAAAAGTAAAATCCAAGAGTATAGTAATCCGGTAGATGGACATGAAGTCCCGATTCCACATTTTGGCGTAGTGCTTCCCTGGGAGGAATGGGAAGGGCTTGCTCAACGATTGAAAGATTCAGGAATCCAATTCATTATTGAGCCCTATATCCGATTTCAAGGATTAGTAGGTGAACAAGCCACAATGTTTTTCAAAGATCCCTGTGGCAATGCATTGGAATTCAAAGCATTTAAGGACATTAACCAATTGTTTGCCAAGTGAAGTTAAGGCAGGTTCGCATTAAGGTGTTACTTTTGAGCCTTTGATAAACATATCTAAGTCGTTCTCTACTGACAACATGCGTCGAATCGTCCTCCTGTATATACTTTCAGTAACTTCTTTTCAATTTGTCAGTGCACAGGTCAATGCACATATTGAATTCCTAAAACAACCGGAAAAAGAGCTCCGGGTTATTCAGGTCAGTTGGTCAGATACAGATAAACAAATCTGGGATCAAGAGAATGAAGGAAGACTTGAGATCATGGGTGTAAAAACCAATATTCAATCAGGTTCACTGCCCGTAACTTTAGATCAGACTTCTACATTTCAATTTGCAATCCATCAACAAAGTACTTTAGAAGTATTATTGATCATTGATGAAATAGCACCTTCAGAAAGATTATATCTAAAGGACAGTAGGACGGATGAAATCATATTTGAAATTCCGCATATTAAACATCACCAAGTTCTGACGCCTTCTTTTGATCCGCGCTCAACATATCTTGAATGGTCAGTTGGCAGTGAACGGAGTTATAAGAGCATTTTCTCTATTGAAAATATATATCTACACAATCCTGAAGAGGGAAGAGGAAGAGGTATAGGTTTTGGAACAGCACTAAGTTGTTTTCCTAATGCAGTCTGCAAGCAAGATTCCATATTTCAATTAATATCCAATACTTCTGTCCGTATCCGGATGGTCATGAATGAAGGAATAGGGTGGTGCTCAGGATCTTTTGTCAATACCACACGCAACGACAGATCGCCATTAATCCTCAGTGCATATCATTGTACATTTCAATATACCCCAAAGTATGATTTGTGGCGTTTTGATTTGCAATACAAATCAGATTCATGCGCCAATCCGGCGATAGAACCTCAGTACTTTTCACTCACTGGATGTCAGCTTAAAGCATCAGGCCAGGGTTCTGATTTTTTATTGGTGCTTCTCAATAATGATATTCCTATAAATCAGAAAGTGACTTTTGCAGGTTGGAACCGTGATTCAATTGCATTGCCCGATACACTGTACCTGGTGCATCATCCGAATGCTGATATCCGAAAATTTTCTACATGTACTACCGGCGCTGTTATAAATCAGAATCAAATCGGATGGTCTGAAGGTTACACTACACCTGCTAAACATCATCTCAGTTTTAAATTTACTGAAGGAGGACATCAACCGGGATCTTCAGGAGGACCTGTGTTTAACCAGGATGGATATCTTATAGCCCAACTTCATGGTGGCTCGATGGGTTGTGAAGATGTTAATCATGCTTTCTCAGGACGATTGGCAAAATCATGGAATTATGGCACTACGCCCGCAACACGTTTAAAAGACTGGTTGGATCCTGATCAGACCGGAGTCATGCAATGGCCTTCTCTTGAAAATATTGTTGAAAGTGATTTGGTAGATATCCATGGACAAGTGTCTGATCCATTAGGCCGTCCTGTCAAAAATGTGCAGGTTGTCATAAATGGCTCCACCACACAGACCATCGTGACTGATGATCTGGGCCAATTCAGCCTCTCCGGAATAAATAGAAAAGGACATTACACTATCACACCTGCCAAGGACATTAATCAAACTAACGGACTCAATGTGCTTGATCTCATATCGATTCAGAAACACCTCCTGTCAAAGGATACATTTGATATGCCCTGGCAATATATTGCTGCTGATGCGACGAACAACAATCATGTTTCGGTCGGGGACATTGTGGTGTTGCTTCGATTGCTATTAGGTAAGATCTCTTATCTTCCTTCATCACCTTCTTGGAGATTTGATCCTCCGGTGATTGAGTTCGATAACTTACCTCCGGGATTACCTGCACAGCCTCAATTTATGGGCATTAAAATCGGGGATCTGAATAATAGCGCAAACCCAACACAGTAAAATAATTTTTAATTTTTGATTTTTGATTTTTGAAAAAATCTTTTTAATATTTATTTAAGTTTCATTGTAAATGTATTATTGTGTATTTTTTAAAATCTACATCATAAAATGATTTCTATATTATTTGGAGGTTTTCTTGAAGCTATCCTGTAGATTTACACTTATGAGACTTCTCATTTACATTTCCTTCTTTTCCTGTTTACTTTCATCATGCGCTACTGGCAAATTGATCATGAATATAGCAGGAGATGCGGTACAGAAAACACCTAATGAAGTTCCATTGTATTCTGTTTATGCATTGGGTGATGCGGGGGAGATAAATGAACAATCTAAAGCAGTGCTTGAGGAATTAAAATCTATTACTGCTGATGACATGCAACCCGGAACAGTGATTTTTCTGGGTGATAATATATATCCGGCCGGATTACCTGCGGAACAAAACACCGAAGCCAATCGTGAAGCAAAGTCCATCCTGATGAATCAGATCAATGGACTAAAAAATTATAAAGGGAAAATTGTTTTTATTCCGGGCAATCATGATTGGAATGAATTCAGAGCAGGTGGCCTTGAAGCTATCCGCCGTGAAAGTGATTTTCTTGACAATGTTGATCCATTGCATATTCAATTACTCCCAAAAAATGGCTGTGGAGGTCCTGAAGTGATTGAATTAAATGATCAGCTGGTGATGTTGATTCTTGATTCCCAATGGTGGATACAGGACTGGACCAAAGAGTCGCACATCAATGAGGGATGTGCTGTCCATTCTAAAGAAGAATTTATGAAGACGTTTCATGACCTGGTGGCGCACTATAAGGATAAGCAGATCATCGTTGCGTTGCACCATCCACTTTATACTCAGGGCTCGCATGGTGGACATTTCACTCTGAAAAATCATTTATTTCCCTTGACAGCTGCTGTTAAATGGTTGTATCTGCCCTTGCCTGTGATCGGATCCATCCATCCTTTCTATCGTACCATTTTTGGTCATTCGCAGGATCTGAAGAACCGCAGATATAGCTCTCTCAGAGATGATCTACTGAACAACCTTGATGATGCCGGTCACATTATTTTTCTGTCAGGACATGAGCATTGCCTTCAGTATATTATGAAATCCGGTAATCACTACCTGGTATCAGGTGCAGGGTCAAAACAAACGCCGATAGCCAATGATGAGGACCTTATCTACGGTCATAAGTCCGGGGGATTCATGGAGCTTAATTTTTATAAAAACAGCGGTATATGGCTGTCCATCTATGAAGTCAACCCGAAAATAAAGACGTCCGGGAAAGTGTTTTGCCGGCAAATCATTGAATAGACAGTAAACTGGTACATGGCCAACTAACTTCCATCGATTTGGCCAGGAAAGGCAAATCTTAACAAAAACGGTATACTTTTGGCATCATGGCCCTTGTGGAGCAACCTGACATCATCACTGCGGCAGAAGATCACGTACGTCACATCTTCGAACAGAAAATACCTTCCGACATCTACACGTATCACAATTGGGTGCATACGACTCAGGTGAGGGATGAAGTATTGGTGCTGGCCAGACAGGCGGGAGTAACGAATGGAGATCTGGAAATGCTCAACCTGGCTGCCCTTTTTCATGATGTTGGCTTTTCAGAAGCCTACTCAGGTCATGAGGAACGAAGTATCAAAATAGCTAAAGATTTCCTTTCTTCTCACAACTATCCCCAGGATAGGATTGACACTATCCTGAAATATATCGAAGTGACCAAGATGGACGTGAAGCCCCATGGCAATCTTGAATCCCTGATGAAGGACGCGGATACAAGTTCACTTGGCAAATCACATTTTCAGATATACACGAACAGCCTCAGGAAAGAACTCAACACACTTCAAAATACAGTCCTGTCCAAAAAAGACTGGGCAAAAACAAACCTTAGGTTTCTGGATGAACATGAATATTACTCCGATGCAGGGAGAGAGAGATATGCTGAAAAGAAAGCTGAAAACAGAAGACTCCTTGTCAATGAATTAACACAAATCGACGTAAAACCTGAAGAAAAAGATAAAGTGGTGAAGCCGAAGAAGGAAGACAAGCTTAAAACGATTTCAAATAGTAAATCTGCTCAAAATCAATTTAAGACTGCACTTCGTAACCACATCTCATTAAGTTCGATGGCGGACAACAAAGCTAATAATATGGTTTCTATCAATGGCCTGATCATTGGCTTCGCATTACCACTATTAGCTAAACAAATCCCTGAAAACAAATATCTTTTGATACCGACGGTGATGCTACTTATCGTCACTCTGACGTCTATGGTGTTTGCGATATTAGCAACACGTCCTATCCATATGAAAGGTGTAAGCAGTATGGAAAGTATCCTGAGTAAAAAATCGAATTTATTCTTCTTTGGTAATTATTGGAGGATGAGCTATGATGATTATGCAAATGGAATGAATGCCACGATAGCTGACGAAGAAATAATGAATGCTACGATAATGCGTGATTTGTTTTTTCTTGGAAAGACACTTGGATTCAAATATTCGTACCTGAGATATTGTTACAGCATTTTTATGTTTGGTATTATCTCTACTGTACTTGCTTTCGTGGGTGTGTTTATTTTCTTATAAATCAACCCGTGCTTACTTAAAACTTAGCTTGTATATTTCTTTCGCCCTCGTATTTACTTTAACCCTTTCATCAAGTCGCTTTCCAACAAGCCAGATGATATGTTCTTTTGATCTAAGCACTCTGACTTTATCTTTTTCATGGTGTTCTAATTTCAGATCAACCAGGTAGTCCTGAATTTTCTTGCTTTTTCCTTTCATACCAATGGGCTGAAAATAGTCACCGGCTACTATTGCAGTGAGCTCCAACGGCCATGATATATCGTGCAGATCGGCAAATTCAACATCAGGATCCGTGTCCATTGAAAACGAATTGCCTGGCATTACTTCAATAGTTAATTTATGATTGCCAATCTGAAAAATTCCGGGTGAGTCGATAAGTACCGGATGAAATAATTCTGAAGTTTCATAATAGAAGCCATCTGAAGTTCTGGAAAGCCGGACATTATCATAAAACATCACCTTGCCTGTGTCAGCATGAGAAGATGCGATAAAGTCATAGCTCAACGACCATGGAATATTTTTTTCTTCAAGCCACCTGAGCAAAAAAGCACGCCCTGCAGGTTCAACTTTAATGTTCAAACCTTCTGCATCTGGTACCAGATTATCTCTTTGCCAGGATTGATATGCAGTATCCCACGCTTCCCATTCCAGTTCAATTCTTTTCTTCTCACTCATCATCACTGCATTAAAGTCAGGATTGAGTTCACGGAGCAGAGGAATTAAATGATGCCTGATCCTGTTTCGCTGATAATCATCTGAATCATTGGATCTGTCAGTCCTGAAAGGAATATGAAATGTTAAAGCAAAGGATTCAATTTCATTTCTGGAAATATCAATCATGGGCCTGATAAAATAATCGCGCTGTGTGGGTATTCCTCTAAGACCTTTTATTCCCGTCCCCCTCAACACGTTCAAAAAAAATGTTTCGATGCTGTCATCCTGATGATGTGCTGTTGCCACCCATTCAAAAGATTCCTTTTCAACGAGTTCTTTCCACCAGGCATACCGAATCTCGCGGGCTGCAGATTGCGTATTCAGCTTATTCACTGCCGCATATTGTTTTGTATCAGCAAGGAATTCCAGGTATTGAATGTTTTGATCTGAACACCATGTGCACACAAGTGCTGCATCAGCATCTGATTCCTTGTCCCGGAGTTGAAAGTTTACATGTGCTGCAGTGGGTAAATATTCCAATTCCTTCAGAACGGTCAATAAGACCATGCTATCCACTCCGCCACTGACGCCAACCAATAATCTGGTTGTGGGTTTGATGCCAAGATCTCCCAGTTTTTTTCTAATCGTTTGGAACAATGATGAATGATGGATGGACGTTTTCAACCTGAAAATTATGAATGTGATTTTAGCTGATATATGACATATTTCTCACAGATGTATACATTTGCGTCCTAAAATTAATAGTAATGAGATCATTTCAACTGTTTTGCTTTTTAACTCTGGCCTTAGGCTTTGCCGGATGTAGTCAAAAACCAGCTGCTGACAAAGCTGCCAATGTACCTGCAACTGAACAACCGTCAAAGCCAGCTTCACCTGCTGATAAAAGTGAAGGTGGTCATGATTATACCTTTCTGACGGTCAAAATGCTCCAGTATAGAGCTGCACTCGTTCCTGGTAAAGATCCAAAAGAGCAACCTTTCACCGGACATTGGATAAAACTTGATTCTGATGGCACCTTTAAGTCCGGTATCTATGACAAACAAACGCACACCGGAAAGTGGACTTATAACCATGACGCTACTACATTGCTTTTGCGCCCGGATACAAAAGATTTCAAAACCACTGAGTGGAAGGTCATATTCAATGATGACATGATTGTATTTATTGGAACGGCCTCTTATGGTGATAGCGGGACTCAGATACAATTGACTCGTATTGACAAGTTCCCGGAGAAACAATAGGCAATAAGCAATAGGCAATTGGCAATAAGCAATAAACAAAAAGCAAAAAACAATAAGCAATTGGCAAGAAGCAATGCTTCGACCAGCTAAACGCAACCTCGTGCTACAACTCAGTAACCGTAGGCAAAAAGCAATTGGCAATTAGGAATAATCAAACATTTATGGAACAAGAAATCTATCCATAAGCTCTTTAAAACCAAATTTGACTTAATGCATGCGATCGCCGCGAAGGGCAAGTGATTGCATAATACCGGATTCATGATCGAGGTATTCCTGCCAGCGTGCTTTTACTTTTGATTGATCTCCATACTTATGGGCGAGATCAATAAATAATCTGTAATGGCCTGCTTCAGAAACCATAAACCCGTGGTAAAAATCCTTAAGCTTATCATCTGAGAGATGAAGTGATAGAAGCCTGAATCGTTCACAACTTCGGGCTTCTATAAGAGCGAACACAAGTAGCTTTTCAACAAGATGGTCTTCCCTCGAACCTCCCTTCTTTTCAAACTGCCTCAGCATGTTAACATATTCATCTTTGCGCTGTCTGCCCAGTTTAAGACGACGTTTTTTTAATTCTGCAAGGACAAGCCGAAAATGCCCCCATTCCTCCGTCACTATGGGTGCGAGCGCTTCGACCATTTCTATTTTCTCGGGATATGTCTGAATAAGTGAGATACAGGATGTGGCTGCTTTTTGCTCACAATAGGCGTGATCAGTCAGTATATCTTCAAGTGTGATTTCAGTCAGGTTGACCCATCTGGGATCTGTAGGCAATTTTAATCCAAGCATCGTATCAATTTGATGTCACTAATTTTTTGCCATCAGGCATTTCAGCTGATCGATGAAGAAATCAATTTTATACACATCATAATCTTCATAACCGGTGCCCCAAAGTATTCTGATTTTATCAAGTGGTGATGAAGACAACAATTTGATCTCCTCTTTTCCTAAAGCGTATTGTCCGGAAAAAATAGTGTTACCACTATAAGGGTCGATCCGGCCTCTGTCTGATTTCAAATTGTAAAGTGAAGCATATTTTCCATTGAGCAAACGCAGACGTAACAGGCTTCCTGATTCAAGTGAACCGAAATTACCCTGTGAATGAGAGCTCGCGATTTGAAAATCAATAGTGAAATATACGTATGCACCTATTTTCGAGAGATTGCCATAACATGTGATTAGTTCTTTGCTTTTGAAGTAAGGCCTCAGATCCGGATCTGTGTCCGTAAAAATAAGGCCTGGCTCAAGTCCTTTTCGATGCGTACCCGTTACAGCATCGATAGTGTCTGTAGCTAATTGACATGGGTAAGATTCAGGGTGATATAGATGAGGCATTTGCTCAATAGGTAATCGCATACTTGGGGTTCTCGCGGAAGATAATCGTTCGCTTGCTTTTGAGGAGGATGCCTTATCTCTGTTCCTAGTTCCGGCTTCCTTTATATTTTTTGAAGATTTATCCCGATCGTCTGACTTTCCTGAGGGATCAGGTTTGGATGTGGCTGGAGGAGTTTTCCCTGAAGTGGATATTCCGGGTACTTCTTTCGGTGAGTCAACTATCTTGGACAGATCCTGCATGTTATGAATTGGATCATAGGTTGCAAGGTAGTTCTCAAATTGAGCATTCAATTGTGGAAATTTCTTTTTAATCGTCTTTGGGGATTGGCCGGCAATTTTTTTAGACTGGGCTACTAATTTTAAAATTGCTTTTTGCCGGAGTTTCGCGGTACGAAGGTTTTCAATTGTTTTTTCATAATTCTCTTGTAATGCGGCAAGCCTGTCTGATTCAATCATTTTTTTATCCTCTTCGGCATTCTGTACCAATTCACCGGCTTTAAATTGTGCATTAGTTGCTGTTCTGAATTGGGTCTGGGCTTTTTTTTCCTGATCTTTTAATTTGAAAAATAATTCATTCCATTGGCGAAGGGTATACTCTTCTTCCTCAGCCGGATTTCTTTTTGTATTCTCTTCAGCTTTATCTGAAGGAAATCCGAGTGTCTCAGATTTTTGCAGATTTTGACGCAATAGCACCGAATCACCGGCATCAGCCAGCCGCCATGAGCCATCAGGATATATGATGAGGCGCTCACCGTTACCATTGACTATGACGCGCTGTGCCACATCTAATTTGACGAACGTGACCAGCAGTATTGATAAAAATAGTAAGCGGAGGATTAATCCAACATTCATAAAATCATTTCTACCTGAAACGTCAAAAATAATGCTTTGTTAAGACCCCAGTATGGAAGTTAATTCAGCCTGGTATCAAACCTACCTGAAAATCCAGTAGCGGAAAGGGAAAAAAAGACAATTTAGGATGAATGTGTACCTTGCGTCCCCGTTGAACAGACAATAATCTAACTGGTTATTGCGTATACACAGACTTAATCCGACCACGAGATGGAAACAGTACAAAAATATATTAAAACCAACCAGAAACGATTTCTGGACGAGTTGATCGAATTTCTCAGGATACCCTCTATAAGTGCTGATACAAAGTACCAGGGCGATGTCCTGAAGGCTGCTACATGGCTTAGTACGGAATTGAAAAGGATAGGAATGGAAGGGGTGGAGATTATTCCCACCAAAGGACATCCGGTTGTCTTTGCAGAAAAGAAAGTATCAGATCAGGTCCCTACGATCCTGGTCTATGGACATTACGATGTGCAGCCTGTTGACCCATTGAATTTGTGGGATTCACCACCATTTGAGCCGGTGGTCAGGGATGAGGGGACGGCGACGCGGCCACCAGAGATGGCGCCAACCGGTGCGGGCGCGGCGAGCTTTGCTGCCAGCTTGGTGACTAGGTCATCCTTCTTCAGTTTACTGGCCCCAGCCACGCCGTGGGCAGCGCGCCCAAAACGGCCATTCTCAACAACCCCGACG
>JBDUAU010000210.1:0-3817 GCA_040004485.1 Saprospiraceae bacterium | reverse complement strand
CTAATCCGGCTTCAGATCATGTAGAGATGACCAATCCAATAGGAGATAAATGCGACATCACGCTGATAGATGTAAATGGAAATATCGTCGGAAAGCAGAGACTTGAATCGCACCAGACGATTAATTTTCCGATTGACACATCTATTCCGGACGGTATTTACTTAGTCCATTGGTCATGGCTGAAAGATCACGCTGTTTCCAAATTGGTGATCCATAAATGAAGCGATCAAAAGAATTCTTCGTGTCTTAGTGTCTTTGTGGCATCTTTTCTAAGTGGTTTCCTAGGTGACCTTAATCCCGATAACTATCGGGATAATTGGTAAAAATAACCAAAGACTAATGACTGAGGATCAAAGACTAAAGAATATTTTCTTCGTGCCTTTGTGCCTTTGTGACATTATAAATATTCTTAATTGGAAGTTGTTTCCGAAGTACTTGACATCGATTTAGTATAAGCCTCTGTCATTTCTTTGGAGATAGAACCTTTTGTTATTCTGACAAAAGTTTTTTCAGCGATAGTGAGTGTGACGATACTTCCTTCGATCTTATTGATCCGACCGATAAGGCCACTCGCCGTGACGATTTCTACGCCTTTATCCAGCGAATCAAGAAATTTGGTTTGTTCTTTTGCCTTCTTCGCCTGTGGGCGTATAAAAAAGAAAAAGATCACGACAAACATAAGTAGCAAAGGCCACAAAGATCCAACAAGACCGCCCGGAGAACTGGCCTGTAAAATGAAAAGTGATATCATAATTTGTTATTTAGATTTTACTACCGTTCCTTTTATATTGATCTTACTATGGTTAGGTAAAGTGTTTGCAAAGATAGTCACCTCTTTATTTTGGGCACCTTCTTTATTTTTGCTGTTAAATCTTACCGTGACTATGCCTATGCTATCTGGAAGAATATGATTTTTTGGCCATTCAGGAATGGTGCAGCCACAAGTCGAGGTAGCATTTAGAACCACTAGTGGAGCAGTACCAATATTTTTAAATCTGTATTTCTTTTCTACGACTTCGCCCTCTTTGATAGTTCCGAAATCATACACATCCTCTTCCCACTTCATGATCGGAAGATAACTGCTGTCGATCGATCCGTCCTGACGCACAGGATTGTAGGCCATATCTGCGAGGTTACCTTTTGGTATGTAATTGGGGTCTGATGGAAGAATAGCATGGCCTGATTCCTTTTTGCAACCTGAGATTAGCGAAAGTAGGCTCACTGCGATAATAAAAATGAAAGGCCCTGTTGGATTATATTTCATCTGGAAAGCATCAATGATTACTCCAAAGATATGACTTCCGGACACAATACATCTACCTTTGGGTTATATGCGCATCTATCTCATCGGCTTCATGGGAACAGGAAAATCAACACTCGGCCAATACGTAGCTGATAAATGGCGCGTTCCCTTCTTCGATACGGATAAAGTGATTGAATCACAAACCGGTATGTCCATAGCCGGGATCTTTGATATCAGAGGAGAAAAAGAATTCAGGGAACTTGAAGCCGATGTCATCAGGCAAACCATCATTTATGAAAAAGCGCTCATCGCTACAGGCGGAGGATTACCGTGCCATTTTGAAAATATGCAATGGATGAATGATCATGGTATCACCATGCACCTGTCCTGGAAAAAAGAAATTTTAATATCAAATTTAATCACGCAAACATCTTCACGTCCTTTGCTAAAAAATTTGAATGTGCAGGAAGCAGAAATGAAAATTGAAATGATGCTTGAAGAGAGAACGCCATACTACGAAATGGCTGCGATCACTCTCGAAATGTCAGGCGAAATTGAAAAAGATAAATTAATACTGGAGAAAGCTTGCAAGTACATCTGGTGAGACCGATTTTAGATGATTGCGCTGACGTTTCACTTCGACTACTTCGACTTGCTTTTCACAGCCAGGTGCTACAGCTCAGTAACCGTCCGCTCAGTGACCGTCAATGGATACATACTAAATTTCGACTTCGCTCAATTTGAAACTTTCTATTTAACCGAAGCCGTAACTACTTCTGGCATAGCCTTCGTCTGTCACTAAAGGGAGTCGAAGCAAAATGGCTCAGAAGAAAATTTCGATATTCAATTTTCGATAATTGCTGAACTGTAATACAAGGTTGCGCAATATCACGTCGAACCATTGGATTTTAATAAATAAAATAACACGATTAGTTCACTTTGTGCATTGTTTAGCAGAATTTACCCTAATTCTTCAATCGTTCCCGCTTCATGATTGCGTATGGAGGAATCCTTGGACTGAGCGTGTTCAGGCCGAGTAAAGAGATCAAAGTATTCACCATGCTCGTTATTACTCGTTACTCGTTATTCGTTATTCGTTACTCGTTACTCGTTATTCCTTAATCTATCACTTTCTCAAGCGCATTCGCCGCCTGTATCAGTCTTCCTGAAGATTTTCCATCCGGAATTGGCTTACCTGTATCGTATAGGATTGTATACACTTCCTGTGTATTGAGTTCAGGTCGGAATGCTTTTAATAATCCGACTAAACCTGCTACCATCGGTGTGGCCATTGATGTGCCATCTAATTCTTTGTATTGCTCATTCGGATAAGTGGACATGATCTTCACACCGGGAGCTGCAATCCCGTATTTAACATCATTCACATTGTTTGAGAATGGTGCTTTTTTCTGATCAGGTCCAATAGCAGAAACGGTAATTATACCTTTTGCATTTGCAGGAGCATAATCCTTTGCGTTCTGACTGCTATTGCCGGCAGCGGCGATAACAATAGCTCCACGCGCATTGCAATAAGCTACAGCTTCCTCATATGCCTTTTGTTTGGTATCTGAAGAAAGTCCACCTAATGACATGCTGATCACATCCGCTCCCATATCAGCTGCTTTGATCATACCCTGGATAGTTGCTATCTGACTGCCGATGCCCATTGCATTCATGACTTTAATGCTTGTCACCTGTACAAATGAAGCATCAGGAATCAACGAGGCTATTCCAACCCCGTTATTCGATATTGCAGCTGCAATACCTGCACAATGTGTACCGTGGCCCAAAGGATCTGTGTCATTATTATTTCCTCCTGATAAATATTGATCCCTCAGATCAGCATGTGTTCCATCAACACCTGAATCAACAATCACAATCAAAGCCTTTTTCTTCGGATGAGGATGAGAAGAGGAAATCATGCCATGTACCTGATCACCCTGGATCATATCCCAGCCCCATTGATCATTTACCATAGGATCATTGACATGTTGTGCAGTTACTTTTGGTGTAGTTGTTTGTACCTCATTTTCTTCCAGCGTAATTGTCTCATTATATTCCACGTCTTCTGTGGCGTTCAGTCGGCGGAGCTCACGCATGATCGTCAGCACATCACTTTCGGCATCATCAGGTATTCCAATGGCAATGAATTCGTCCAGCTTACTTAGTGTCGCATCTGCAGGACTGAATGGCTTTTCAATGACAAGGCCATATTTTTTTATCAGCCGGTCATATGATTTTGGAACGATCCCGTTTTTGGTTTCGACCAGAAGTTCAAACTGATCATCAGCAGAAGTAATCGTTTCAGTGACTTGTGGAAATGTATTATATAAAATACCGAAGCCTACGAACTGAATCAATCCATACATACCTATAGCTAAAACGAAAACAATAAGGCTGTTTTTTCTGATGTAATTGAATAACTGTGAAACAATGGCCAGAATCGAGAGATCTCTGAAAAGTATCAAAAGCTTATACGTAAGAGTAGCATCTGTAAATGCGAGGGAAACTAAATAGACGAGGAAAGAAATAAGAAAAACAGAACTCATCTTCCGACTGATCGATCCGTTCTCT
>JBDUAU010000148.1:0-3819 GCA_040004485.1 Saprospiraceae bacterium | reverse complement strand
GCCTTGAAACATTTCCGGCATCAAATCAGGATTTTGCAAAAACAAATTTCGAACAAGGCTGGACCTCAATCCTTGGAACATCGTTGAAAGAATATATTGAAAAGAAATAACGAATAACGAGTAACGAGTAACGAGTAACGATAAAGAAATTAAGAAGCGTAAAATGTTCACGATAAAGTCAGCATAAAAGATATCAGATAAAAAAATGAAAGAAGTGAGTCTGGCGGGTCGAAGCATTCTACCTCTTCCTCCTCTTCTGCCTCTTCTAGCCCTTCTGCCTCTTCCGCCTCTTCCGCCTCTTCCGCCCGGTTGCTGAGCTGTAGCACAAGGATGAGAGAAAGCAGGTCGAAGCATCCGCCCTTTAAAGTCCCAAAAGCATCTTCATCTTTTCAAAAATTGCCGTATTCTCATAAATACCTAAAAACTCTTCCGCGCCCGGACCATGTGCAAACACAGGTACCATCTGTGATGAATGCACCTTACTTCCAAATTCGACACGTGGAGCACGCTTACCTTTTATACTCATATAACTGCACTCATGATCCGCCGTCACGATCAACAAAGTATTTGAATCCATTTTACGCAGTATCACTTCAAGCATGCTATACGTATCCTGCATTTCAAGTGCAAGCCACTCCTGGTCATTGGCATGTGAGGCCCAGTCAATCTGCGAGCCTTCGACCATTAAAAAATATCCCTTATCTGATCTGGCCTTCATGGCATCCATCGTCTGAGAGACCATCTCAGGAAGATATGTCCTGCCTTGCGAAGCCCTCAGTGGATCTTCATACGCAGTGAAAGCAGCTATTTTTTTTTCTTTATTGATCTTCGAAAGGTTGAATACTACTGCCGGATCACTACTGCTCAGAATTTCATAATTGTGCTTCTTTAATTCTTCGATCAGGTTCGTATTATCAGAGTTGCGCTCTTTAAAATATTTTTCCCCTCCGCCTACAAACACATCCGTACCAGACTGCACCAGTTGCCTTGCAATATCCTCATAAGATCCCCTTGAATCCACATGCGCATAAAATGCAGCAGGTGTCGCATGAACAACGGGACTGGTCACAATAAAACCTGTTTTAAGCCCATTGGCTTTGGCCAATTCCATAATCGAAGTCACAGGCAAGCTGTCAGGCCCAACACCCTCAGCAGAATTAAATGTCTTCACACCACAGGCCATCGCTGTAGCAGATGCACCACTATCCGTCTCGAGGTGACTGGAAGAATAAGTCTTCTGCAAGCCCACTACTTCCATACGTTGCAATGGTGACGGTGGTTTGGATAGTAATTCCCCGAGTGCAATATGAGCGAGACCCATTCCATCGCCGATCACTAATATGATATTCGTTGGCCTCCCCGGTGGCGGAGATGGGATGAAATCAGGTGTAAAAAGTAGCCACCAGCTAAAGAAGAACGCCAATACCATGAGACAAAACTAATTTTGCTAATCAATATGGTAACAATAATTTTACCTTCCCCTGTGGAATTAAAAGCCCACTCATGAGGTTTAACCTGATTACAATGCGATTTACTCTGCTTCTTCTCACTTTATGGGTTCAAAACTCTTTGTCAGCCCAGGAGTCTAAGCGCATATCTCTTTTTGAAAATCTTTACCATCAGGACAGTATCAGGATCACACTTACCTTCCCTTACGATTCTTTGACTAAATCCAACAATAATGAAATTGATGCCCTGATCAGTATTGAATCAAACCGCGGATCTCTCGTGACGAACCAACCTCTGACATTGAATCTCAGAGGAAAATTCCGTCGCATGAAGTGCAATTTCCCTCCTCTCCTGCTCAATTTTAAAAAATCAATGCTTAAGTCCATGGACCTGAAAAACGTGGATGAAATGAAACTCGTCACCCATTGTATCACCGGTGAAGAAGGCCAGCAAAATCTGCAGGAAGAAAGAATGCTCTACCAGGTCTATGAAACCATTACGCCGATGTCTTACAGGACGATCTGGGTGACAGTATATTATTGTGATCAGAGCCATCCGGCCGCACGTGATACATCCGCAGGTTTTCTTCTTGAACCTGATGCTGACATTTCTGATCGTCTGGGGGTGTATGAGAAAAAAATTTTTAATCCTGCTGAGGATTCACTCCTGTATGAATCCTATGGACATGCAGCTGCCTTCAATTTTTTGATTGGCAACAGAGACTGGAGTGTCGTTGGTGCACGGAATGCAAAATTGTTCTATGACAAAGCTATTGGAAAATATATTGTCATTCCTTATGATTTTGATTTTTCAAATGTTGTCGCTGCATCGTATCGCAGAGAAAATTTACCACCGAATATGATACATCCGTTTGACAGAATTTACCAGGGAGAATATTTTAAGGACAAAGCCGGACAAATTTTAAAATCATTTTATTCATTCCGCGACCCCATCATCAACACCGTCAAAACCGCCCGTAATCCTATGGGTGAAGAACGTCGTAATCAAATCACTAAATATTTTGAAAAGTGGTTTAATATGGTGAAGAAAAACAGAGCCGGCGATTTGCCGTATGACTGTGTGTGCCCGTATAACGGAGGGCTCTGACCCCTAAATCCCCTAAAGGGGACTTACTAAAATACTTTAGGATCTTAATGAGTATAATTGAATAGACCCGTGATGAAAACAAAAAAGAACTTCGGCGATTCTAATATTACTGCAAGTCCCCTTCAGGTGATTTAGGGGTCATACAGTAATCTCCGCAGAAAACACCCGATCCCTGATACTCCGATACTCATTAAATCTCCTCACTTCATCCCATATCGGATCTGTCTCAAGAAAAATCATTTTCGGCATCTTTGCATCCAGTGCTTTATGAAGCTGTTCAAACATAGCAGGATATTCCTGCGCGCCGAGATGTGCGACAGCGTTTCATTTCTTCACCTGAACTGATGGACAAAGGTAGTTAGAGTTCATGAAGGCATTAACGGACTATCTACACCTTTTAAGTATCTGCCAGGGTATGTAATGCAGAAATTAATCGATCTAAGTCTGATCTTACAATATAGACATGCGGTGTCACCCTCACTCCCTGTACATTGTAAAAATCAATGGATGTCGTATGAATCTTAAATTTCTCATGCAAAGCCCCGGTCAATTCGCCGCCGGTCATACCATCAATCGCCACAATACAAAGAGCGCAACTTTTGGTGGGATGCGTATCCGTTTTTACCCTGATTTTTGGATGTTCCTTTACGGCATCTGTCCAGTATTTCTTGAGATACTGAAGTCGTTCCTGTTTGAGTTCACTTCCTATCGTATAATGAAAATCAAGAGCCTGCCCTATCGCCTGTTCAATCGGAAACGAACGGGTACCAAGTGATTCAAATTTTCGGATATCTGCACTTTCCGGTTTGTCATTGGCCAATAAAGGATAAAGCTCTGCAATATGCTCTTTCTTCACATACAGCATCCCCGATCCAAAAGGAGCACATAACCATTTATGAAGGCTGGTTCCGAAAAAATCAGCGCCCAATTCTGGTACGGTGTATTGAATATGAGCAAAAGTATGAGCACCATCTACGACGACCCGTGCCGATTTTGCATGCGCTTTATCAGCAATCTTTCGAACAGGCAATATGTGTCCATTCCAATTGATCATGTGCGTGATATGGACAATGCGGACATCGGGAGTCATCTGAGCCTCAAAAGCATCGACGACTTCATCTTCACTCATCTTTGGGAGATCAAGTTCTACCCATTTCAGCACTATGCCATCGCGAAGCTCTCTTTGCTTCCAGGCATTCATCATGTTTGGATAATCCAGCCGGGAAAGCACGACGGCATCTCCTTTCTGAAGCCTCAGTCCGA
>JBDUAU010000062.1:0-12914 GCA_040004485.1 Saprospiraceae bacterium | reverse complement strand
TAAAAAGGTGCATGAGATGATTGAAGCTTATAAGCTCATTGAACACGAGGAAGCAAAAGCATTGACTGAAAAAGTATTTTCGTATCAACAGGTACTTGAAAAGCTTGTGTTCGTAAATCAACTCTCGCCCACAAGCCGTTTTTATTTGTTAGATTTCTACTACGAAAATTGTGCACCCTGTCTAAAGTCCATCTCATATTTAAAAAATCTTGAGCATGATTTTAGTTCTGCAACATTATCTGTTATCGCAGTAAATCCTTATGACACAAAAGAAAAAATAGAAAATTATGCAGTCAAAAATCAAATTTCATACGCAGAAGCCATGATAGATAAAGAATTTGTGGATGATTCAATTGGACATATTGGTTATCCCTTTTTTGTACTATTTGATCGTGAAGGCAAGATTGTATTAAAGCAAACTGGATTTGATCCCGCTTTTTTTGATAAGGTCAGAGAAATCATTAATAAATAAATTCGATCACATTTTATTTTCCCATGTTTTGCATGTGATCCATATGTTCCATGTGATTATTCGTCTTTTTGAAAGCTACTTTATTGTATGGTATCGGAGTTGACGCTGACTCATCCTGCGTAAGTAAATAAGCTTTGTTGATTTCCAGCCCTGTAAATACCTGGTCAGGACAATCTTTACAAGGCCATTGAACAGTAATATTATTGATGGCAGTTGCCTTTCGTAAGCCTACTTCAAGGTTTAAGCTATTTGCACCGAATGAAGCTCCCGAAGAAACCATCCTGTATATTTTTCTTTCTTTGCCGCCTTCCTGGACCGATATAGCAACTCTCGCACCGATGGCAGCTCTGTTAGCGGTCTTACCTGTTAGTTTTAGGACTACCCAGTTATAATTATGTTCATTTGGATTTTCAAAAAAACAATTGAAAAAATTATCGCCATCGTAGGCACCGCCAATCACTACGTACATGTCTTCATCACCATCATGATCTGGATCTCCAAACGCTACACCATGACCTTTTTGGATATTGGCAAACCCACCACTATAACTGACATCTTCAAATTTTTTACCATCCATGTTTAAATACATTTTGTTTGGTACTACACTCTGATATGCAGGATTGCCTGTGGCGAGGTAAAAATCGAGATATCCATCAGTGTTGATATCACCGAAATTGCATCCCATCGTGAATGCGACTTCGGTGAGCCCCATTTGTTGGCCGACCTCTTCATAAATGGCACTCCCTTTATTGTGATATAATTTTGGCAAATACCCCGGATCTGCTTTTCCCATATGGCTAAGCATCCAATGCAGACTAGGCGTACCATCATTTGTATAAGAAGAAGTGAAAAGATCTTCATTGCCATCATTGTCATAATCAAAGCTCCAACTTGGAAAACATCTCTGAGGCTGGCCTATGTTTGATGACGGACCGGCCTGAACAAAACCTTTTTGGCCCTGGCTTCCCTGATTTAAGTACAAAAATGTTCCCTCTCCCAGGCTTGAAAAATATAAATCAGGATATTTATCATTATTTGCATCCGTAGCGACCAAACCTTTAAAGAAGGAGTTCCGAGTGAGGCCATATTCTGAGGATGCATAGGCAAACGTTCCATCCTTTTTATTCATATAGACATCAATTCCTCTCTCATATTTCGGAGGTAAAGATTCATATGCTATGACAAGATCAATCCAGCCGTCCAGATCGATATCCGTCCAGGCTGATGTTTGTGTAGCACCTACTTTGGTGATACCGGCTTTGATTGTCACATCCACAAACTTCCCTTTTCCAGTATTCATCAGAAGTGTAGACGGAATGTCACCTTCTGACAATAGCCACGCTCCGCGCATGATAAAAATATCGAGCCATCCATCATTATTAAAATCCACCTGGTTAAGATTCAGGCCACTCATGTATCCGTCGAGATTATAATTCTTTGTCTGGTCGGTGAATGAACCATCACCATTGTTGACATAAAATATCAGCGGACTATTCGGACTCCAGTCCGTAATGACAAGATCCTCCCAGCCATCATTCGTGAAATCATCCATAATGACACCGCCGGCATGTCCATTGCGATTGAGCCCCAATTCCGGTGCGATATCTTTGAAAGGCTGGATATTTACTTTTGATTTGTACCAGGAAGGGTCAATCCGGAATGCAGCAGGCACCTTATCAGGATATTCGCCTAACGTCATATATGCCAGATTGAGCAGGTACTTTGTCTCCAGATCCTTCGGAAATTCTTTGAGCATTTGCTCATAGATCTTGATGGCCTCACGCGAACCAAAAGGAAGCTGATGGACGCCCTCACCTTTGATGGGAATGTAACAGGATTGATGATTATGATTTTGAACGCAATTCTGCGTTTCTCCTAATCGCAAGTAGGCTATCCCAACCGAAGACATCAAATTCCTTTTATTGGCAGAATCCAGTGGGAATTTATTCGCGACTACATAATCCAGAATCTTTTGGTACAATTGAGTAGATGCCACCGCGTCACCACTTTTAAGAAGTTCGTTTGCATACGCGAGTGATAACTGCAATTGCTTAGAGGGATCTTTTTCCTGTTCCACTTTTGATTTCAGATCCCTGGTTCTTTCAATATTGAAAATCGGTTTTACGACGTTGCGGTCAGCACTATCGAAAGCCCTTTTGACTAAAATACGGGTATCCTCTTCAACAGAGGCTGCAGTCGGTTCCTTTTTAGCACTGCATCCGAAACAAAGGACAAGGGCCAATACCGGTAATAGAAATCTAAAATCAGAAAGCTTTCTCATATGTAGTGCGAATATAAAACATGTGTTTAGCTTTGGAATGGTCAAAGACTACATCTAAGTATATTCTAACTTCAAAGCTAATAAATACGATGGCAGGCGTACAGGATTTTAATGAGTACCGTCAGCGGATGAATGATATCATTCTTTCGCAGGATAATAAAGTGATCAAGCGATTTTTCAGTCTTGACAATCAGACGTATGAGGACGGTGCGCTATCCGAGGTGACAAAAGAACTGCTGGGATTGGTGGCTTCGATGGTACTGAGATGTGATGACTGCATCAAATATCATCTGGGAAGATGCTTTGAATTAGGTGTGACAAAAGAGCAGATATATGAAGCGAGTTCGGTGGCATTGGTTGTGGGAGGGTCCATTTTTATTCCACATATGAGGAGGGCGGCGGAGTTTTGGGAGGAGCTGGAGGTCGGTGATCGGTAAACGGTGGTCAGTAATCAGTGGTCAGTAATGACTTAGTATTAGCTGTAATTAGCGGCTGAAAAAAGGAGAAAACTCATTTCGTGTTACTCTGTAGACTTCTTTCGCCTGGGGCATCAACTTCGTCTCCCAAGGACGAAATTGGTTGCAAGAGAAAAAAGAGAAATTCAATTTGCGTTAATTTCCGTCATTAGCAGCAAGAAAAAGTGTTTGAGTAAATGGACAGCTGGATGACACTTTCTGACTTTATCGTCAGGCAAGGATTGAAGTTCAGGGATATTAACTCACATAGCATTATCTTTAGAGAAATGCCTTTGTGTTGTGAAGTTATTCATAATAATAATATGCACATTTCTATCTGGCCTGTCTCTAAAGGCACAACGCATGATTCAAAGATTTGATCCGAATCTTCTTACTAATTTCGAGACAGGCCAGGTATTGCAAAATAATAGTCATAGGTTTTATTGTACCTCACGTAAATCCAGCTATGAATCTCACATTCAACCTAATATTATAGATTGGAATGTGGATGAACTATCTATGCAGACCTGGTTTGCAGAAGATATCAAATTTGGTTATCCTTTATTATCTGGAGCATATAAATTGTTTTTAATTGCACTTCCGAATGATGATGCAATTGTTGTAGCTAATATTTTCAATTGTGATTTTGGAGGGACCGATATCGTGTATGTTACTTCAGATCAACAGACGAAATGGTATCTCCCTGGTCATGACATCGATCCTTATCCCTATGAAATCAATGAAATTGGCATAGTTGACAAAGATGTATTAGCACTTATAATGGAGGGTGAAGAAACGCTCTATATAGATTTTGATGGGGTCCAGCGTACCTATGATATAGAGCCTGATATCTATACCCATATGTTCTATCAGGATCAGTCGATTTATGGCTATCGGGATCATCATTGGTATCAACTGGATACTGCTTTTCAAGTGGTTCATTCCATCGAAGTGGACACAATAACATTTATATGCGCATTAGGGCATCATCTCCTTTTGCAAACGAATGAGGAGCTCTTTTTAGTTGACGAATCACTTAATGTGTTATATGGAAATGTGGATTTAAAAAATATTCATGGTGCCTGTTCTATAAATACCGGGATTTGCATTATCAGTGATGATCATGTATACTTCGTGGATTCTACTATCCAGGTCATTCAGGAATTCGCGTCATTGGCACAGGAAAAACTTCAATATGTAGCTGCCTCAGGAGATACTGCTTTTGTCTTGTCTCAATACGATGGCTTGAAGCACAGTGATTTTGTAATTCGTGAATATGTGATGAACGAAGTTACTGTCGTCCCGGCGTTAGATTTACGTTTCAATTCTTTGATATTGCCGGACACTGTCTTTATTTATAATCCGCTCGGTGAGTTCTGGTCCAATCAGTTAATTTTTGATACCGTCTTTCTTAACATTACGAATAACAGCACAGATACAATACATAAGTTCCGTGTTGAATGCGATTGGTCGCCTATTGGTGTTGTGATGTGCACAGATTATCAGAAGACATGGGATTTAGATCAATTATTGTTTTTACCAGGTGAAACAAGAATATTTAAACTGAACCCATTCAGAACTGATTCGATAACGTATGGCTATCATTCCCCGTTTTGTTTTTGGATTGAATCACCAAATGGACTTCCGGACATTGATCCTACGGATAATTCTGCTTGCGATGCAACACGATTGACAGTTGGCACTGAATTAGTAGAATCCAAAACACCATTAGATATTTATCCAAACCCTGCCGGAGATTTTGTCATTATAGAAATGGAGAAGGCCACTGAGCAAAAACTTTTTGGAAGTATTTATAATCTTATGGGCAACCGGGTACAAAATTTTGAGATGAGAAACCAGGTTGTAGAAATTCCTGTTACTGATCTGGCATCCGGATTATATTTTATCGTTATTTCAAATTCTAAAGGAAGTCGAACCACTAAAAAAATACTGCTACAGCATTGATATGTGAAAAAACTATATCGTCAGATATGCTGAGACCAGTGACTGCCATTCTTCCTCCAATGTAACTCCAGGTCTCTTTATACCAGCTCTTCGATACCAATACTCCGCATTCCATAAATCTCCTTCCTTTCGATGCAGATATGCATGGATCAATGCTCCCTCATTCGTGTCAATATCCTGAGCTATGTTGTGACTCTTTTCCCAATCTTCTTTTGCATCGTACCAAAGAGCTAGTAATAATTGATTTATTCCTGGAGGAGGATGATCATCGTTTATTGAATTTTGAAATTCCTGGAAATTCATTTAATAAAGATAGCGCACGGAGAGCACGGAGTACACGGAGAAAATTTCGTACAGAGAACACAGAGAAATTCTTCACGGAGAACAAGGGCTTATGATGAAAACCAGATTTTAATAAAATTACGGGCTTCCTGGAAAAGGATCTTCCGGTTCATTTTTGAAAAGGTTATTCCTGGCCGTAGCTTGATAGGGAATCCAATAATTGTAATATCAGGTTTTGAGGAGAGGAAATAAATAAACTCGAGATCAAACAGATAGCGGTCTATAGATGTGGACAGAAAGATTTCCTTTACACTTTTTTTAAATCCTTTTAGTCCTGCCTGGGTATCATTCACTTTCAGCCGAAGTAGTTTTCCATTGAATGTCCTTAGCAATTTTGAAATGCGGCCCCTGGCTTTCGGCAGATGATCGTAATATTCTTTATCCCTTATCCCGATCACTGCATCCGTATCCCCGGACAGGATATTGATCAGACCGACCATGCTTTTTTCGGTATATGGCCAATCGATATCTGTATACACGATTAATTCAGCTATTGATGAAGCAACGCCTTGTCTCAGCGCATGTCCTTTGCCCCTGTTCTTCGAATAGCTGATCCAAATCAGTTGAGGGATGCTCTCTTTCAGTATCTTTAGGGCGCCGGATTCATCGATTCGATTGGAGCCATCGTTGACGATGATCAGTTGAAAGGTGATTCCGGGAAATCTGTTTTTCAATGACAGATACCGGTTGATCACAACACTTTCCCATCCGGGTAAAGGATTGTAAGCGGGTAGTATGATGTCCAGGGTAGCCAATAGCCTGACAAAATACATATTTCTGCTACCGTGTATTTTTCTTGTCTGACAGGACACTCATATCTTCTATTTTTGCCTTATAACCATGAGTTACCTTGATTCTCTTAATGAAGTTCAACGCAAGGCCGTCACGCACACGGAAGGGCCCGTCATGGTCATTGCAGGGCCCGGCTCGGGGAAAACAAGAGTTCTTACTTACAGAATAGCCCACCTGATCGAACAGGGCGTAATTCCTCATCATATTCTGGCTCTTACATTTACAAATAAGGCAGCCCGTGAAATGAAGGAGCGGATAGCTAGTGTCGTTGGGCCGAAAGGTGATCGGGTTTGGGCAGGAACCTTTCACTCCATTTTTGCCCGAATTCTTCGCCAGGAAGCTGCTAAAATCGGTTACCCTCCTTCGTTTACGATCTATGACAGGGATGACTCCAAAAACCTGGTAGCAGATATCGTCAAGGAGATGCGACTTGATCCCAAGCAATATAATGCAAGTGGAGTTTTGGCGCGGATTTCGTCAGCCAAATCAAATCTCATCACGCCTAAAATGTACGCCAAGGATGATGATCTGGTCCTCTATGACCGGATGAATAAGCGGCCCATGATCTATGAAATCTATGAGCGATATTACAATCGATGCATGCAGGCAGGTGCAATGGATTTTGATGATCTTCTTTTACAGATGTTTCGTCTTTTGGAAGAGAACACAGACCACGTCCGTGAAAAGTATCAACGCATTTTTCAATACCTGCTTGTAGATGAGTTCCAGGATACAAATTATCTGCAGTATGCGATCATCAAATTACTTTCTTTGTATAAGGGAAGTGCGCATAACATTTGTATCGTAGGCGATGATGCTCAAAGTATATATTCCTTTCGCGGCGCAACCATTGATAACATCCTGAAATTTGAAAAGGATTTTCCGGAAACTGTTGTTTATAAACTGGAACAGAATTACCGGTCTACTGAGCATATCGTGCAGGCCGCCAATAAAGTGATCCAGAATAACAATAAACAAATCCCGAAGGAAATATGGACTCATTTGGGTGTGGGTCAGAGGATAAAGCTGATCAAAGCGGTAAGTGATGTTGAAGAAGGCCGTTTGATCGCCAGTGCTATCGTTGAATTGAAAAACAGAAATCATCTTGAGCACAAAGACATTGCTATTCTTTACAGAACGAATGCACAGTCACGTGTTTTTGAAGAACAGCTTCGAAAACAAAATCTTCCTTATCGCATATTTGGAGGATTGTCTTTTTATCAGCGAAAGGAAGTGAAAGATATTCTTGCTTACCTCAGGCTTACAGTCAATGAAAGAGATGATGAGGCATTGAAAAGAATCATCAATTATCCAAAACGTGGAATTGGAAAAACAACACTTGATCAGATTGCAGAGAGAGCTGTGGCGGAGGGTGTGAGCATGTGGGCCATTCTCAAGACGGGAGGTTATGCAAGTAAAGGAAAGCTATATGCTTTCGTGCAGATGATTGAAAGATTCAGACAGAAGGCAAATGATTCTACTGCCTATGATGCTGCATTATTGGTGGCAAGGGAAAGTGGTGTATACGAGGAGTTGCGACAGGATACAAGTATTGAAGGGATCGGTCGGCTGGAGAATGCAACTGCGCTGCTGGACGGAATAAAGGAATTTGTTGAAAACGATATTGCTGAAGATGCTGACATCGCTGAGGAACTCGGTTCAATTGGTGTTTCGTATGTCAATTCGCTTGACAGAAGTCTGGCCGCTTATCTGACAAATATTGCTTTGCTTACAGATCTGGATACGAAGACAGATGAAGTGCCTGATTATATCAGCTTGATGACAACACATACGGCAAAAGGCCTTGAATGGAAATCGGTTTTTGTCGTTGGGCTTGAGGAAAATTTATTTCCCTCCTACTTATCAATGGGATCACCTGATCAATTGGATGAAGAGCGAAGATTATTTTATGTGTCCATCACCCGTGCTAAATTATTTCTTACACTTTCATATGCTGGTAGCAGGTATCAATTCGGACAGTTTAGATACAATGATCCGAGTAGATTTCTGGATGAAATAGATGAACAGCATTTCGAAACTATTGTAGAAAGGAGAGGGAAACCTTCATTGCCGGAACCTAAATTGCTAATGGATCGTCCGGGTCGTAAACGTGATTTCGAACCACGTGTCAATCCTGCTGACTTTAAAGCGAGTCCGACAGAACAGATTGCGGAAGGAATGGAAGTGCTGCATATGCAATTTGGGAAAGGAAAAGTAGTGGCCATTGATGGTGCCAGGGAAAACAGAGTGGCTACTATACAATTTGATGAAGGGGTTGACAATGAGCGGAGGATTATGCTTCGGTTTGCAAAGCTTCAGATTGTGGAGTGACGAAAGTCAGTAGTGAGTAGTCAATAGTGAGTAGGTATTCAGTATTCAGTATGATGCTCAGAGCTGGGCTGTAAGTGTAGAAGCTGAACTTTCTTGGTGATTTCTGGGGGACAGGATAATAATTTGTTTTGAAGGATGGATTGTGATATTGAAATGTGACAGAAAAGGCTGGCCTAATAGTCCATCAAATGAATCGTCAAGATTTGATCCTTTATCATGAAGATCGATGATAAAGGGTGAAGAATAAACATCAGTATCATTAAGTGCCAATTCCATTGTAAGCCGGAATTTCATGTCCGTTCGGTTTTCTGTACCTACTACGCTTACTTTTGAACCTGCAGTCAATGCATGATCAGCATCTGCCTTATGATGGGTGAATAAATAATTAATTTCAGAGCCGGTATCAACGCCAAGATATTTTTTCTTTCCGTTCACTTTGCAGGAAATGACAGGCAGGTGATCAGCATATTGAAATCTGATTATGGATTTTTTATCGACTTTCATTTTGTCGGTCAATGAAATGGATCTTTGATCGAAGTCAATCGAGACATAATAATTGTCTACTGCGGAAAGGCCAATAAGAGCGTAAACATCTGCATTCAATTCATTTTCCAGGAATGAAAGATCCGATAGAAGGGCATTTGTTTTCTTGTGTGCTATTCCCATCCAGTTCCAATTCCTGACCTCATACATACTGCATTCGAAATTTCCATTTATTCCTGCACACTCGACTTTGGTTTTATTGACAGGTTTGTAAAACCGACTGTTTAAAACAAGGCCGGGAGCACCGGTATCAAAAATGACAACAACTTCTTTTCCATCAATAGTGGCTTTTGAAACGAGAAGTCCGTTGACAATGGAGATAGGGTAAGGATTGGCCAGAATCCTCAGCGGAATCAGGAAGATGAATATGAATAAATATCGAACCAACACTTTACGTATTAAAATTTACATTTTCAGTATGAAATAAAATACATAAATGACTTATAATCAATCTATATTTTATTTCCTTTTGCATGTTATGTAAATGTAATGTAAATTTTAGGTAAATACAAGTAAAATAAATTGACGATTGACGATTGTAAATGAATAGACAGATTGAAGCCAATCAAATGGGTGGTGACTCATTCTCATTATCTTCATATTCACTACCCTGAACACTGATGTCTTCGCTTACTACTCAATGGACTGTAAAACTCAAGGAGATGGCTTTACGCCATGGCTTCATGGGTGTTGGGATAGCCAGGGCTGAACACATGGATGAGGAAGCCGACCAACTCGAAGCATGGTTGGCAAAGGGATATCATGGGGAGATGTCTTACATGGCCAATCATTTTGAAATGAGAGTTGATCCGACGAAATTGGTGCCAGGAGCAAAGTCAGTAGTAAGTCTGTTGTACAATTATTTTCCGGAGGCTGACGACTCAAAACTGACGACTGACGACTCACGACTCACGATTGGTGATTCATCATTTAAAATAAGCAAGTATGCATATGGTGAAGACTACCATAAAGTTGTTCGACGGAGATTAAAAGAGCTTGTTGCGGAATTGAAAAAAGAAGTTGGTGATTTTCATGGAAGAGTATTTGTGGATTCTGCACCGGTGATGGAAAGAGATTGGGCAAAGCGAAGCGGGCAGGGTTGGATTGGGAAAAATACTTTGCTCATCCATCCCAGGCAGGGAAGTTATTTTTTTCTTGCCGAGATCATTCTTGATGTTGAATTTGAGTATGATCAACCCATTCGTGATCATTGTGGCACATGTACAAGATGTATCGACGCTTGTCCAACTGAGGCAATATCTCCTGCAGGATATATTCTGGATGGATCAAAGTGTATATCGTATCTCACTATAGAATTGAAATCACAGATACCGGAAGAATTTAAAGGAAAAATGGAAGATTGGATATTTGGATGTGATATTTGCCAGGAAGTGTGCCCATGGAATCGGTTTTCGAAACCACATCATGAACCGGCATTTGAAATGGATGACAGACTGAAAGAGTATAAAAAAGAAGATTGGTTTGAATTGACATCCGAAGTATTTGAAGATATGTTTTCGAAATCACCTTTGAAGAGAACCGGCTATGAAGGACTAAAACGAAATATCAAATTTGTGACCACGAATAGATGAATATAATTTCATCATTTCGTTATATAATTACTACATACTGGGACATAAATAATTATTATTTCTTCATCGTCAGCTCAATCAAACCCCATTTCTGCTGCTTCACAGGTAGTTTTTTCGTGTTTAAATTTAAATGGTGATCCTTAACAGTTATTGATTAACATTTTGATCCTAATACTGTTTCATCTAACGTAATTCAATTTTGTTTTACTTTTAAAACCGTTACTATGAAACAATTAGTGTTAGTTAAATTGAAACTTATTGCTCTCTCTTCCCTTATTCTTCCGGTACTATTATTTGCAACCATGGTATTATTTCCGGGTTGTAAAGATGACAATGCAAATCCAACTGCAAGTTATGAACGGGTAAATCTTGTAGCGAGTACAACAGGTTATGGCGCAGCGAGAATTGATACTAACCTTGTGAATGCATGGGGCGTCGCTATTGGGCCTACAGGTGCATTCTGGATTTCATCTACTGAAAAGGATTTGACAACAGTGTATGATAGAAATGGATTGACATTATTATCACCTGTTACAGTTGAAGGTGAACCTACAGGGGTTGTTTACAATGGAACAACTGATTTTGTAATTCCTTCCACAATATTGACAAGTAAATTTATCTATGTTGGTGAAGAAGGAACAGTTCATTCATGGAATTCAGGTTTAATATCAGTGAAAGTGGCTGATAACTCTTCCAGTGGTGCTGTGTATAAGGGACTTGCCATCGCTGCTGACGGTGATGTTAACTTTTTATACATCGCTAATTTTTCTGAAGGTGATATTGACGTGTTGGATAAAAATTTCAATTACGTTTCTACAAAGCCTTTTGCAGATCCTACCATTCCGGCAGGTTTTGCTCCTTTTAACATACAGAATATTGGTGGTAAATTGTACGTCACCTATGCGAAACAAGGTCCTGATAATGATGATGTCAAAGGTGCGGGCAATGGGTATGTGAATATTTTCAATGCCGATGGTACGTTTGTCAAGCGTTTTGCATCACAAGGCACGCTTAATTCTCCGTGGGGGATAACGAAAGCACCAGATTCTTTTGACCAGGGCTCAGGTGCCATCCTGATCGGAAATTTTGGTGATGGTCGGATCAATATATTCAGCAAGGATGGTGATTATGTTGGCCAGCTTAAAGATGGTAATACACCGATTTCGATTGATGGATTGTGGTCACTTACATTCCCTTCAAATGGAATTCCATCTGGTGATCAGAACCAGTTGTTCTTTACCGCAGGACCTGATGGAGAAGATCAGGGATTGTTCGGTTATATTCAGTTGAGATAATTTAGAAATAGTAATTTCAAGAAAATCCCTGGCAATTGTAAAATTGCCGGGGATTTATTATTTCTGTAAGGTTCAACCAGAATTTGAAAGTTTAGATTTTTAGATGCGTTATATTTCCGGATGTTGTCATGGAAAAGGTTTTCAAGTAAGCTTGTAGGATCAAATGGCAGATTATTGTCAATTGGGTGACAATGAATAATCTTTCCATCTGGTCAAATCCATTTCAGGATTATTTAGAACCTCTGAAGATTTTGAAAATGTGAAGATGTATGATAGTCTTGGCCATTTGGTAGCAACCGGAATTAACCGGTTGGAAAATCTGAGAAGCTTAGCTCCTGGTACATATTACGTGCAAGGGGTCAAGAATCAGAAATCTTTTTTTACAAGAGTAATAAAAATCGAGTAAAATTATTCGGCACACTGTGCGTGTAATTCCTTCTTTAATGCAAGATAAACTCCATTCGTCCAACCGAAACCATCTTGTACCGGATACTCTCCACCGCCTGCATCAAGACTCAGATCTTCGACATTATATTTTTCCATCATTCGTCCTGTGCGATTGAATACATTTTCATTTATTCTCAGCCATCGTCTTGCGCCATCATTTGCAAGCTCATTTGCTCCATATTTTTTCAACGCTTCATAAGTGATCCATTGCAGCGGTGCCCATCCATTAGGAGCATCCCATAGCTGACCTGTGCTTTGATTAGTTGTTACCCATCCGCCTGATTTCAGAAAAGGCAGGTCGAATGTATCCGTTCCATGATGGAATATCAATATCTTCGGGTTCCTATCCATATCTTAATCTGGTTGTGAATCTTTTTTTAAATGATGAAGATTTTTACG
>JBDUAU010000303.1:0-3821 GCA_040004485.1 Saprospiraceae bacterium | reverse complement strand
ATAAGTGTGTGACTATACGGAGATCCTTCAGCGGATTTATCTTTTCGTTTATCAATGAGCGTGACGATAGGTAATTCCATGCCCAGGAATCGCTCGCTTAAAAAAGTTTTTCCATACTTTCCGGATTCACTGTGAAAATAAGATTCAATCGATGGTGTAGCAGAGCCTAACAATACCTTTGCACCTGCTTTTTGAGCCAGATAGATGGCCACGTCACGGGCATGGTACCGGGGGTTAGGATCTTGTTGCTTATAACTTGTATCATGCTCTTCATCGACTATGATGAGTTTTAGATTTTGGAATGGAAGAAAAATGCTAGACCGTACACCTGCAATAATCGGGATTCCTTCTTTTACCTGATTCCACAAATCAACCCGCTCGTGTTCACTTAACCTTGAATGGGAGATTGTAATCTGGCTGCCAAATTTTTTTATCAATCGGTTCATGATCTGGACACTCAGTCCAATTTCAGGCACGAGATATAATACTTGTCCACCTTCCTTAATCACCTCTTCAATCAACTGCGTATAAATAATCGTTTTGCCTGAACCTGTCACGCCATGCAAAAGGACTACTTCTTTTTCCTGCCATTGATGGAGTATGCTTTCATAGACTTTTTGCTGCGCACCTGAAAGAGAGGTGTCATCAGGAATGATTTCATTTTTGAAGCGATCCATCCGGTTGATTTCCCGGGTCACTTCTTTGAAAATACCCTTCTTCACTAATGATTTTAGGACAGGCTTTTCTATTCCTGCTTTTACATTTACATCTTTTATGTCCAGGGGAATTTTTTCTTCGCCTGCAAGAGACAGATAACTCAGGAAGAATTTGAGTTGATTTTCTTTAGAAGATATCAGATCCAACGCTTTGTGCAAACCTTGTTCGGTAGCATACTCTTCTGATAGTTGAATCTGTTTAATTTTTTTTGAAACATATTTTTCTGCAAGCCTTTCGACGACAACGATCATCCCGAGTTTATAAAGATTGATAATGTGCGGATAAAGAACCTTTAGTCCACTTTCCTTCTCAAGTTCATCTAAGGAGGTAGATGGTTTTGCCTGGATAATCCTCATCAGGTCATAAAGTGGATTTGCCAATTGCAAAATCTCATCTTCAGGGACAGGTAATGGACTGATGATGGTTTCACTGGATAGTAAAGTAGCTCCCGGTAGTGCAGCTTTCATGACTTCGCCCGGTGTACAACAGTAATAACCAGCCATCCAGAGCCAGAGTTTGTATTGCCAGGGATGGATCAGGGAGGACTCATCAAGGATGCTGATGATTTCTTTTGTTCTGGTGACCGGAGCTTTTGAAGTCACATTGACGACGAGACCTGCATATCTTTTTCTGCTCCCAAACTGAACTTCAACGCGAATCCCGAAAGTGACCTTTAACACCATGGAAGGTGGCACTTTATAGGTATAGGTTCCCTCTAAAGCCAGCGGTAACAGGATTTCTGCATATAATTCATCAACGGAGGGCATGGGGCGAAGGTGTTACTTTTTTCACAGTCAAAAAAATCATAATGCATGGGAGCAACCCAATGGCTTCACAATAACGGGCTAAAGCCCAAAATTTGCTGATATAACATACCCTGGCCTAAAGGCCAGGGCTATTTAAAGACATGAGCAATTATGCCTTGCATCTCAATTGTAAGGGTAAAGGCAAAAATGCCATACAAATCAATTGTAACGACAATGGCAAAAATGCGTCACAACTCTTTTGAAAGGTGAACAGCAATTTGGTCGTACAACTCAATTGTAAGGATAAGGGGCAATTATAGCCCATGGCTCAATTATAGAGACACTAGCAATTGATTTTTCAGAAGCACCATTTGATTTAGGGTTAGGATGAGGGATAGAATAAATTAATTTCGCACTTTAAAGTTTAACAACATAACATGGCTCAACTTTCAGAACAGGAGATCGTACGAAGACAGAATCTCCAGAAAATCATAGATCTGGGTATCAAACCATATCCACCGGAACTATTTCCTGTCAATACGCATGCAGCAACAATAAAAGCAGGATTTCAGGCGGAACAGAAAAATTTTCAGGATGTAGTGATTGCCGGACGTATGATGTCTAATCGTGTGATGGGGAAAGCTTCTTTTGCAGAAATCCAGGATAGTTCAGGTCGGATACAGGTGTATATCAGCCGTGATGAAATATGTCCCGGTGAAGACAAGACTTTGTATGATCAGGTCTTCAAACATCTGTTGGATCTTGGAGATTTTATTGGTGTCAAAGGGTATACTTTTCTGACAAAGACCGGAGAGATCACCATTCACGTAAAAGAGCTCGTGCTGCTGAGCAAATCGCTTCGTCCGCTTCCTGTAGTTAAAGTCGATGCGGATGGTGTTGTTCATGATGCATTCACAGATCCCGAACAACGGTTTCGTCAACGTTATGTTGACATGGTCGTCAATCCGGATGTGCGCAAAGTTTTTGAATTGCGTTCCCTTATGTATACGAGTATGCGGGAATATCTGAATGCAAAAGGATATCTCGAAGTTGAAACGCCTGTTCTTCAGCCTTTATATGGAGGAGCAGCAGCAAGGCCGTTCGTAACACATCACAATACGCTGGATATGAAATTATATCTCCGTATTGCTAATGAATTGTATCTGAAGCGTCTTATCGTAGGTGGCTTTGATGGTGTGTATGAATTCAGTAAAGACTTTAGAAATGAAGGGATGAGTCGTTTTCACAATCCTGAGTTTACGCAGATAGAGTTGTACGTTGCTTACAAGGATTATGAATGGATGATGTCACTTGTAGAAGAAATGCTTGAGAAAGTAGCAATGGATCTACATGGAAAAACAGAGGTTCAGGTAGGGGATCACGTCATTGATTTCAAAAGACCATGGAAACGATTTACTATGTTTGAAGCTATCGAGCATTTTACCGGAATTGATATCAGTCAGATGGATGAAGCTCAATTAAGATCTACTGCAAGGCAATTACATATTCATCTTGATGCGAATATTGGTAAAGGGAAAATAATTGATGAAATATTTGGCGAAAAATGTGAAGCTTCACTTATTCAGCCAACATTCATCACAGATTATCCTGTTGAAATGTCGCCATTGGCAAAAAAACACAGGACGACTCCTGGTTTGGTGGAACGTTTCGAAGCCATATGTAACGGAAAAGAAATCAGCAATGCATTCACCGAACTGAATGATCCTATTGATCAGCGCGAACGATTTGAAGATCAGTTGGATTTAGGAATACGAGGGGATGAAGAAGCGATGATGCTGGATGAAGATTTTTTGAGAGCGCTTGAATATGGAATGCCACCTACTTCTGGTCTCGGGATCGGAATGGATAGGTTAGCAATGATTATGACAAATTCGAATTCGATACAGGATGTGATTTTCTTTCCACAGATGAAAGCGGAGAAGCAGTAATCTGTGATCGAGTGATCGAGTGATCAGTGATCGAGTGATCAATGATCAAATGATTTAGTTTTAAAAGGTCAGAAAATTAATCTGCGTCAATTTGAGAAATTTGGGGCAACAATTTTAGATCGTAGGGGGTAAAACGCCAATCTCTGTCACACCACCTTGCACGACATCCCCTATTTTTACTTTGATATTTGTATCCAATGGGAGAAATAAATCTACACGGCTTCCGAATTTTATAAAGCCAAATTCTTCTCCACTTTTGTATTTCATTCCAATAGAAGCATAGCTCACGATTTTACGGGCCACTTTTCCTGCGATCTGTCGTACCAGTACCTGATTACTATTGTTTTTGAACACCAGTGTGTTTCGCTCATTCAATTCAGATGACTTCGGATGCCAGGCCACGAGGTAT